>JAGOCY010000140.1 GCA_017998495.1 Corallincola sp. | reverse complement strand
CCCTCGTTCCAGTGCTCATTGGCTATCTGGTACGCGGTCGCATCCCCAGTGAGCAGAAAAACCCGCTGACCCGCCTGCTGATCGCCCTCTATCGGCCGCTGCTACGCATCGCCATGAACTGGCCCAAAGTTGCCGTGCTGCTGCTGGTACTGCTGGCCCTGACCGCCCTTTATCCGCTCTCCAAGCTCGGCAGCGAATTTATGCCGGAGTTGGAAGAGGGCGACCTGCTCTATATGCCCACCACCCTGCCCGGCCTGTCGCCACAAAAGGCCAGTGAGCTGCTGCAGCTGACCGATCGCCTGATCAAAACCGTGCCTGAGGTCGAACGGGTGTTCGGCAAAGCGGGGCGCGCCGACAGCGCCACAGATCCGGCACCGCTGACCATGCTCGAAACTACCATCACCTTAAAACCACGCGAGCAGTGGCGAGCGGGCATTGACCTGGACGACATCATCCGCGAGCTGGATGAACGGGTGCAGATCCCGGGGTTGACCAATGCCTGGGTGCAGCCGATCAAGACCCGCATCGACATGCTCTCCACCGGTGTCAAAACCCCGGTGGGGGTGCGCATCAGTGGCCCCGATCTGGGTGAGATCGAACGCATCGGCAGTCAGATCGAAGGGCTACTGGCCCGCTTGCCCACCACCCGCAGCGTGATTGCCGAGCGCGCCGCCAGCGGCCGTTACCTCGACATCCGCCCCGACTGGCAGCAGGTGGCCCGCTTCGGTCTGACCCCCAGCGCCTTCAACGAGGCGGTGATGTACGCCATTGGCGGGGGCAGCATCGCCACCGTTATCGATGGCAACGCCCGTTACCCGGTGACCCTGCGCTATGAACGGCACTGGCGCGACAGCCCCGAGGCGCTGGCCCAGCTGCCGATCACCACCGGTGATGGCGGCTACATCAATCTCGGCCAGCTGGCCGAGATCCGCCTCAATAGCAGTGCCGACATGATCCGCAGCGAGAACGCCGTACCCATCGGCTGGGTGTTTGTCGATATCAGCGGCGGCGCCATTGGCGATTACATCCGCGCGGCTGATGCACTGCTCACCGCCGAGTTACAGCTGCCCGCCGGTTACAGCTGGCAGTGGGCCGGCCAGTTTGAATATATCGAGCGCCTCAAGAGCAGCCTGATCACGCTGGTGCCCCTGACCATCGCCCTCATCGCGGTACTGCTCTACTTCACCTTTGGCAGCATCGGCCAGGCACTGCTGTTACTGCTGTGTGTGCCTTTGGCCCTCTCTGGCAGCCTCTGGTATCTGTGGCATCTGGGCTTTCACCTGTCGGCGGCGGTGGCGGTGGGGTTGATCGCACTGGCCGGGGTGGCGGCCGAATTTGGAGTGGTGATGCAGCTGTACATCAACCATGCCATCGACGATGCCCGGGCCGAAGGCCGACTCACCGACCGCGCCGCACTGCGCGCCGCCATCGAACAGGGGGCAGTGCTGCGGGTCAGGCCCAAGGCAATGACAGTGCTGACCCTGCTGGTGGGGTTGGCCCCCATCATGTGGGGTGCCGGCACCGGTAACGAGGTGATGCAGCGCATAGCCGCGCCCATGCTCGGCGGCATGATCAGTGCACCGCTGCTGTCGATGCTGCTGCTGCCGCTGCTTACCTACCTGTGGCAGCGACGCCAGCTGGATTAGCTTCGGCCAGCGGATCGAGCAGGCAGACGGTGTCGGACAGGGAGATCAGTACCACCGCACCGCTGCCGCTGCGCACCGCCGTCATCGGGTAGATCACCATCCGCCCGCTGACCTGCTGTTCGGGCGCACTGCGCGCCCGCAACAGCACCTCGCAGCTGAGGGTACGGCCTGCGGCCAGCGCTCGTGCGATCTGATGGCTTAACGAGGTGGTGCAGCCGCCTTCCACCAGCAATAACAGGTCGACGGCAATCCCCACCACTGATGCTTCGCCTTGGGCACCCAGTCCCAGGAAATCACAGGCTGCAGGATTAAGATGACGCACACCACCATCACCGTCGGTGATCAGGATCAGGTCGCGGATCGCCTCCACCACCTGGGCAGAAAAGCGTTGCTGCTCAGCCATTGCAGTCAGCCGGTTAAAAGAGCGGCGCAACAGCCGTTGCAGCAGCGGGGCCAAACTGGCCATCACCTGTGGCGAGTAGCTCAACCGCCGCAACTGGCGGCTGAACTGTAACAACGGCAGCAGCAGCTGACGCCCGCTGATCCAGTGAATGGTCAGCATCAAGGCCACCAGGACCAAGCAGGCCAGCAGTAACAGGCGATAACCAAGGCTCATCATCCGCCCGGCATGATCGCGCGCCACCTCAGCCTGTATCACCAGTGCCCCCTCGCCAGCGGCCGCCAGCCGCTGCCGCGCATCACCCAGCAAGGTCGGCGTTACCCGGATGCGTAGTCGCTCACCCAGGCGCTCCACCGCCAGCGCGCCATAACCGGCCAGTTCATCGCTGGCCACAATCAAGCCACTGGCCACCATGCGGGCCGGTGCCAGCATGGCCAGCTCGGTCAAGGCGCCCTCGCCGCTCTTCAGCAACTGGCTGCCAGCCAGCGGCCGGCTCACGGCGGCCTGCCAGGGCTGGCCCAGATCATCGCTAAACGCCAGCATCACAAACAGCCACCAACGCCCGCCACAGGCCATAACCCCGCGCCTGGCATCGGCCATCGGCTCACCAGCGGCGCGCAGCTGTTCCAGTAGCGGCAGATGACAGGCCTGTGCCCCGTTGTCACCCACCTGAGCCACCAGCTGCTGGCCCTGCCATAGCCACAGATGATCGACGCCCATGGCGCCTAGTTGATTGGGATCGAGCTGCTGCGGATGGTGCCAGTCGTGGCTCAGATGCCACTCCAGCCAGCGCTCGCCTCGCAATTGCAAACGCTCCGCCGCGTGATCCAGCGCGCCGAGCATCGGACCGCTGACCGCAGCGATAAATTCCTCCTCCTCCTCCTCGACGGCCGCGCCGATCAACAGCTGACCGCCAGCAACCAGTAGCGTTAGGGCCAAGAGCAGAGCCACCAGCATGCGCTGTTGCCAGCGCCAGTGCAGGGTGCGTTGACGCCAGCGCCAACGGCGCAGCAACACTAGCAGCGGTTGACGGTGAGCCATGCCCGTACCTCCCGTTCAACCAGCGCCAGCTGTTGCAATAGCGGAGGCACCAGCGCCGCAACCTGGGCCGGATCGCAGCTACGCGCCGCCTGTTCCAGTTGCTCACACTGGCGTGCCACCGCCGCCGCCCCAAAGTAGCGGGCAGAGCCTTTGAACTTGTGGGCCATCTCGCGCAGCTGCGACCAGTGGCCACTGTCGGCCGCCGCCTGGAGTTCGGCCAGATCCTCGGGGCTGTCAGCCAGATAGCTGTCCAGCACCTGAGTCAACAAGCCCGGGTCGTCGCCCACCATTGCCAACGCCGAGACCAGATCCAGCAGTGGCGGTACCTCTTCAGCCACCGCTGGCTGTGGCGCGGCCGGCTCACTCGCTGAATGCTCGATGGCGGAGCGCTGGCGGAGCGCCGCGACAGCGGGCACATGCTCGGCCAGCTCGGCCGCCGCCAGGGAGGCCAGGGCTGTGCTGTCTGGCTGCCAATCTGGGCCAAAACGCGCCGGGAAGCGGGCGATCAGTTCAGCGAGTTTGGTGCTCAGGTGCTCAAACGCCACAGGTTTGGCCAGATAGGCATCGAACCCGGCGTCATAGCAGCGCTGCAGGGCATCTCCCACCGCATCGGCCGTGACCGCTACCAGAATCGGGCAGCTGGCGCCTTTGGCCTTGAGGCGGCTGGCCAGTTCAAAGCCGTCCATCTCCGGCATATGACAATCGCTCAGCACTAACTGGTACTGGCGCTCAGCGCACAGCAGGTAGGCGTCGAGGCCATTACGGGCCACATCAGGCGTGATCCCCAGCCGCTCCAGCTGGCCCTTGAGCACCTGCAGGTTGACGGCGTTATCTTCGGCCACTAGCACCCGCAGCTGGCGGCCATCGATGGCTAACGGCTCCGGCTCCACCTGCTCGCGATTGACTGCAGGCAGTTCACTGCGCTCGGCCCAAAAGCGTAGGCTGAACACACTGCCCTGGCCGGGGCTGGAACTGACCTTAAGCTCGGCTCCCATGGCGTTGGCAATCTCCCGGCAGATCGCCAGCCCCAGGCCGGTGCCCCCCGCCTTGCGGGTGGTGTAGCTTTCAACCTGAAAGAACGGTGAGAAGAGTTTGCTCTGCTGCGCCTCATCGATACCGGGCCCGGTATCCGACACCTGCAGCTCCAGCAGGTCACGCTGGCCCAGATTGCGCACCACCACCAGCGAGATCTCAACCCACCCCTCCTGGGTAAATTTGACCGCGTTGGCCGTCAGGTTGTTAGCGATCTGCTGCAGACGCACCGGATCACCGAGGTAAGCCGGGTGCAATCGCTCATCAAACTGGACCACCAGCAACAGGTTTTTGCTGTCGGCGGCAAAGCGGAAGGTGGCCTCCACCCGTTCCAGCAGCACCCGCAAGTCGATTGACTGGGCCTCAAGCCGCATCTGCTGGGCGTCGAGTTTGGCAAAATCGAGAATGTCATTGAGGATCGCCAGCAGCGCCCGAGCCGACTGCTGCAACACCCCCAGGCGCTCACGCTGGCCAGGGTCCAGTGCTGAATGCTGCAGCGCCTCAGCCATCCCCAACACGCCGTTGAGCGGCGTGCGGATCTCATGGCTCATGCGCGCCAGAAAGGCCACCTTGGCATTGCCTGCGGTCTCAGCCTGACGGCGAGCCTCATCCGCATTGGCGACGGCGCTACGCAGCAGCGCCTGCACCCGGCGCTGGCGATTGAGCGCCAGGCGGCTGGCCACCCCCCAGCCGGCCAGCACCACCACCACCAGGGCAGCCGTCAGCGTTTGCAGCGGGTTGTTGCTGAGCCAGCTGTACCAGGGTGATGGCAGGGTAAAAGGGGCGATAGCCGACGCCAGCAGCGTGCGCCGGTAGTCTTCATCCAGGGTGCGCAGGCCGTTATTGAGCAGTGACCACAGCGCCAGCTGGCCCTCACTGACGCCAAAGTGGCGATAGATGCCAGCATTGTCATCCAGCTCCCTCAGTTCGGCGGTCGGCGGCCACTGCTCCTGCAATGCCAGCAGCCGGTAACGTCCGCCCAGCCAGCGGTGGCTGCCCGCGGCAACCAGCGCCAACGCCTCCTCATCGCTGGCAACGGTACGCACCTCAGTGCTGGCCAGGGCCGCCAGTAGCAGCGCGGTATCACGCCTGTGACCCACCACCACTGTGGTCAGCGGCTGGTCAACCGCAGCGGCCAACTGCAGGCTGGCCAAGGGCACGGCCAGGTAGGGCTCGGTCAGCTGACTGTCCATGGC
>JAGOCY010000139.1 GCA_017998495.1 Corallincola sp. | reverse complement strand
CAGCCGAGGCCGGCGTCGGCCGCCAGGGGCCGCTCCAGCACTGGTGCTGAGTCGCTAAACGGCCGGCTGAGGGTTTCAGGGGCGACGGCGGCGATCTGCTCGCCCAGCTGTTTCAGGCGGTTACGCATCAGCTTGTGATAGTCGCGGCCGAGGGCGTAACGGCTGATGTAGGCGCGCTTGGGGGCGGCCAGGGTCTGGCCACAGCCGGCGTTGGTGGGCAGATAATCGAGGCGCACGCTGATGACGCGCAGGGTGCCGGGCAGCAGTTTGGCCGGATCGAGGCGCAGCTCGAGGTTGTCGGCCAGCCACTGCATGTCGCCGTGGTGGCCGGCGGCCAGCCAGTCGCGCAGCAGCGGTTCATGGTGAGCCAGATCAGGCTTGCTGATACCGGCGCCGGTGAAGCCTAGCGCCGTTGCCCAGCCCCTGATAAGTTCAGCCAAAGCCGCCATGCGGGCCCCGTCACTCATGCTCAGTCAACCCCTGCCGCTCAATGCCGAGACCATAGCACAACCCCTCTACTGGCCGACCCAGATCCGCGACCACGAAGCGGCTGCGGCCCGGCTGGCGGGTACAGATCTGCCGACGTTGATGGAGCGGGCGGGGGCGGCGCTCTTTGGCCTGGCCCGCCAGCGCTGGCCTGAGGCGCGCCGTTGGCTGGTGCTCTGTGGCGGCGGCAACAATGGTGGCGATGGCTATGTGGTGGCGCGGCTGGCGCGGGCCATCGGCCTTGAGGTGCGGCTGGTGGCGGCCACCCCGGTGGTCGACCTCAAGGGGGATGCGGCCGCTGCCGCCGCCGCCTTTATCGCCAGCGGCGGTGAGCCACTGGCCTGGGAGCCATCGCTGCTCGACGGCAGTCAGCTGGTGATCGATGCCCTGCTCGGCAGCGGCGCCAGTGGCCCGCTGCGGCCGCCACTGGCGGCTTTGTGCCGGGCTGTTAATCAGCGCGGCTTGCCGCTGCTGGCCGCCGATCTGCCCACCGGCCTCAATGGCGCCAGCGGCGCCGCCGATGACGATGCGCTGGTGGCGACACTGACCGTTACCCTGATTGGCGCCAAGCCGGGGCTTTATACCGGCCGCGGGCCGGCAGTGGCGGGCGAGGTGGTGGTGGCCGGCTTGGGGGTGGCCGACGAGCTGGCCACTCTGACCACGCCGGCTGGCGCCCTGCTGGCCCCAAACAATCCGCCGCTGCCGCCGCGTTTGGCGGTGGCTCACAAAGGGCAGGGTGGGCGGCTGCTGGTGATCGGCGGTGGCCATGGCATGGCCGGTGCGGCGCGGCTGGCGGGCGAGGCGGCGCTGCGGGTTGGGGCTGGTCTGGTGGCGGTGGGCTGCGCGCCGGAGAATCTGCCGGCCATAGTCGCTAGCCGGCCAGAGCTGATGGTGTCGGCCATCGCCGACGAGGGCGCGTTGCAGCCGCTGCTTGATTGGGCCAGCCAGATTGCCGTGGGCCCCGGTCTGGGCCGCGACCGCTGGGGCGAGGCGCGCTGGCAGCAGGCGCTGGCCAGCGGCAAGCCGCTGGTGGTGGACGGCGATGCCCTGTGGTGGCTGGCGGCGGCGCCGCTCAAGCGCCCGGACTGGGTGCTCACCCCCCACCCCGGCGAGGCGGCGCGCCTGCTCGGCGCCACTCTGGCTGAGGTCGAGGCCGATCGCATTGGGGCCGTACAGCAGCTGGTGGCCCGTTATGGCGGGGTGGTGGTGCTCAAGGGGGCGGGTAGCCTGATTGGCGATGAGTGCGGCTGGGCATTGTCGCCCTGGGCGATCCCGGCGATGGCGACCGCTGGCATGGGCGATCTGCTCACCGGCATCATCGCTGCGCTGCGCGGTCAGGGGTTGTCAGCCGTTGACGCAGCGCGCACGGGCGTTATTCTGCACGCGCGCGCGGCGGCCGCTGCTGCCGGTGGTGATAGGCGCGGCCTGCTCGCCTCCGATCTCATGCCCTGGTTGAGGACCTTCAGCAATGGTTGAAACCCGTCTCCATCTCGCTGACGAAGCGGCCACTTTGGCCTGTGGTGCGGCGCTGGCTGCGGCGGTGCGGCCGGGCATGGTGCTGTTTCTGGAAGGTGGTCTGGGCGCCGGCAAAACCACCTTGACCCGTGGCCTGCTGCGTGGCTTGGGCTGGGGCGGCAATGTCAAAAGCCCCACCTACACCCTGGTGGAGCCTTACGAACTGGCCAGCGGCCCTTTGTACCATTTCGATCTTTACCGGCTGCTGGACCCCGAAGAGCTTGAATTGATCGGCGGGCGTGATTATTTTTCGAGCGACGCCATCTGTGTGGTTGAATGGCCGGACAAGGGGGCAGGGTTTTTACCCCCTGCCGACCTGCTGATCCAGCTGGCAACGGCGGGCAGTGGGCGTGACATCCTGGTCTGCAGTGGCTCGGCTGCCGGCAAGATCGCAATGGATGACTGGCAGCCAATGATTCAAGGGCAGTTTACGAGTGAGCGTTAATCTGGTGGCAAGCGGCCGTTGGCTGACGCGGATCAATCTGGTGCGGTGGCTGGCAGTGCTGCTCTGCGGCTGGCTGTCGCTGGCGGCCATGGCGACTGAAGTCAAAGGGGTGCGGGTGTGGCCGTCGCCCGATTCCACCCGCGTGGTGCTCGATCTGAGCGGTCCGCCCGATTACAGCCATTTCACCCTCTCCAGCCCCAACCGGCTGGTCATCGATCTCAAGAGCGCCCGCAACCGAGCAGCACTCGAAGCCCTCGACAATAAGGGGCTGGTCTCCCGTATCCGCAGCAGCGCAGCGCCGAGTGCCGGTGGCCTGCGGTTGGTGCTGGATCTCAAGGGCGAGGTGCGGCCGGTGCTGTTTCCGCTGCGCCCGGCCGATCCTTACGGCGATCGGCTGGTGATCGACCTCTTCCCCAAGGCTCAGGCTCCTGCCGCCAGTGGCAGCATGGCGGCGAGCAGCAGCGCTACCAGCGGCGCGGGGGTGATCAAGAGTGTGGCCACCACTGCGGGTCAGCGTGATGTGGTTATCGCCATCGACGCCGGCCATGGTGGCGAAGATCCCGGCGCCATTGGCCCGAAAAAAACCAAAGAGAAGAAGGTCACCCTGGCCATCGCCAAAAAGGTGGCTGCCCAGCTGAATGCGGAGTCGGGGATCAAGGCGGTGTTGATCCGCACCGGCGATTACTACGTCAACCTCAACCGCCGTACCGAGCTGGCGCGCCAGCATGGTGCCGATCTGCTGGTCTCCATCCATGCCGATGCGGTCGCTTCGCGCACCCCGCACGGCGCCTCGGCCTGGGTGCTGTCGTCGCGCCGTGCTCAAAGCGAACTGGGCCGCTGGCTGGAACAGCATGAGAAGCAATCGGAGCTGTTGGGTGGCGCCGGTGATCTGCTGCAGGGCAGCAGTGAGCGTTATCTGACCCAAGCGCTGCTCGATATGTCGATGGATCATTCGCGCGAGATCGGCTTTTCGGTCAGCCGTCGCGTGTTGCAGGAGCTGGGCACCGTCACCCATCTGCACAAGCGTCATCCGGAGTCGGCCAGTCTGGCGGTGCTCAAAGCCCCGGACATCCCGTCGCTGCTGATCGAAACCGGGTTTATCTCCAACCCGGCGGAAGAGAAAAAGCTGGCGACCGACGCCCACCAGACCAAGCTGGCGCGCGCTATTGTGCGCGGAATCAAGAGCCACTTTGTCGAGCTGCCGCCCGAAGGGACCCTGCTGGCGGCGCGTAAGGCCGGGCTGGCGCCACGCAGTGCTGAGCCCAAACAGGTGGCCAGCGCTGGCGATCGTAAACACAAGGTCACCCGCGGCGAGTCGCTGTCGGGCTTGGCGCGGCGCTACAACACCTCGGTGGCGGCGCTGGTGCGCGCCAACGACCTGAGTGACGAGAACATCCGCATCGGTCAGGTGCTGACCATCCCCGGCAGCTGAGCATGCCGATCCGCGTCCTGCCGCCGCAGCTTGCCAACCAGATCGCGGCCGGCGAAGTGGTCGAGCGGCCGGCCTCGGTGGTCAAAGAGCTGCTGGAAAATGCCATTGATGCCGGCGCCCGCCGCATCCGCATCGACATCGAACAGGGCGGTCAGCGGCTGATCCGTATTCGGGATGATGGCGCCGGCATCGCCCGCGATCAGCTGGCCCTCGCCCTGGCCCGCCATGCCACCAGTAAGATCAGTGACCTGGATGACCTAGAAGCCATTGTCAGCTTTGGCTTTCGCGGCGAGGCGCTGGCCAGTATCAGTTCGGTGGCCCGCCTCACCCTCACCTCGCGCCCGGCTGAGCAGAGCGAAGCCTGGGCCGCCCGCGCCGAAGGGCGCGACATGGGGGTGGTGGTAGAACCGGCGGCCCACCCGCCCGGCACTACCGTTGAGGTGCGCGATCTGTTCTTCAATACCCCGGCCCGCCGCCGTTTTCTGCGTAGCGACAAGACCGAGTTCGACCATATCGATGAGGTCTGCCGCCGGCTGGGGCTGGCCCATGAGCAGCTGGATCTGCAGTGGCACCACAATGGCAAGCTGATCCGCCAGCTGCGCCCGGCCAGCGACGAGCGCAGCCTGCTGCGCCGGCTGGGGGCGGTGGTGGGTGAGGGGTTGATGCAGCGGGCGCTGCAGCTGCAGGTGAAGCATCAGGGGTTGAGCCTGCGCGGCTGGCTGTGGCCGGCCGCTGATTGCCAGCCCGGTGCGCCGCAATATGCCTACATCAATGGCCGTGCCGTGCGTGACCGGCTGCTCAGCCATGCCCTGCGTCAGGCCTATGGCGAGCGGCTGGGGGAGGGGCAGAGCCCGGCCTATCTGCTGTTTCTGGAGCTGGACCCGCGTGAGGTGGATGTGAATGTCCATCCGGCCAAGCATGAGGTGCGCTTTCATCAGGCGCGGCTGATCCATGACTTTGTGGTGAGCGCCGTTGCCGATGCTCTGGCGCGTACCCCGGTTGTTCCGGTTGCAGCGGAGGTGCAGCCGCTGCTCGCGGCCGCTTATCCCAGCGCGGCGCCAGCGCTGCCACCGGCCGTGGGCGAACAGCGGCCGCCCGCCGCTTTCCGCCCCCTGAGTGGCCCTGCGCCGGCACCGCTGGCCAGCAGCCGGGGCCGCGTGCCAGCGGCGCGCTGGGCGGAGCCGCCTCCCGGCGCGGCCGCCCACAGCGGTTATCTGGCGCTCCTGGCCTCGGCACCGCCGCCCGCCGCCAGTGTCGGTGAGGCCGAATGGCTGCCGCTGCTGATCCGCGATGGTCAGTTGCTGCTGCTGGCCGGCGGCGAGATCTACGCTGTGGCGCTGGCGCCACTGTGGCAACAGTGGCTGCAGGGCGGTGGTCATAGCGGCAGCCAGCCGCTGCTGATGCCGCTGCGCCTGACCCTGAGCGCGCCGCTGGCGGACG
>JAGOCY010000138.1 GCA_017998495.1 Corallincola sp. | reverse complement strand
ATATTTGCGACCCCGTAGCCCGGCAGAGCTTTCGTCAGTAATTGATGGTGGTGAGCTTGGGGGCGCCCGGGTGTGCAGAGGGGCGTGGCGATACGCCCCTCTGCCCCAGCGCGAGGTGGGTAACCTCGCTCTGCAGCGGCGCAGCCGCAATCTCAGATACGAGTAGCGAGCCTGCGGTCCTGAGCAGATGCCGCTGGGCAGTGGTATTGAGCACCATGCCTGCCTGTGTGGCACAGCCACAAAAAAGGCGCGTTACCGCGCCTCTTTCATTGGCCCTGAAGGGCCAAGCCCATACCGGCAGCTATGCCGCTGGCAGAGCCAACGTCAGCCGTTACTCAGCGCTGCGCAGCAGGGCGTTAATGCCCACCTTGGCGCGGGTCTTGGCATCGACTTTCTTGACGATGACGGCGGCATACAGGCTGTACTTGCCGCACTTGGAGGGCAGGCTGCCGGAGACCACCACCGAGCCGGCCGGTACGCGGCCGTAGTGGATCTCGCCGGTTTCGCGGTCATAGATGCGGGTGCTCTGGCCGATAAACACGCCCATGGAGATCACCGCGCCTTCCTCGACGATCACCCCTTCAACCACTTCGGAGCGGGCGCCGATAAAGCAGTTGTCTTCGATGATGGTAGGGTTGGCCTGCAGTGGTTCAAGCACGCCGCCGATGCCGACGCCACCGGAGAGGTGGACGTTGGCGCCGATCTGGGCGCAGGAGCCGACGGTGGCCCAGGTGTCGACCATGGTGCCTTCACCGACATAGGCGCCGATGTTGACGTAGGAGGGCATCAGTACCGCGTCTTTGGCGATGAAGGCGCCTTTGCGCACGGCCGCTGGCGGCACCACGCGCACGCCGTCACGCACGAAGTCGTCCTGGGTGTAGGCCGCATACTTCATCGGCACCTTGTCGAAGTAGCGGGTTTCGCTGCCTTCGACCACGGCGTTGCCGTGCAGGCGGAAGAACAGCAGCACCGCTTTTTTCAGCCACTGGTGCACCACCCACTCACCGCCGATCTTTTCGGCCACGCGCATCTTGCCGGTATCAAGCAGGTTGATCGCTTCGAGCACCGCCGCCTTGACCACAGGATCAAAGTTGCTGGGGGTGATCTGGGCGCGCTCGTCCCAGGCAGATTCGATGATGCTTTGCAGTTCAATCATGGTTGGCTCCAGTTTCCCATTCTCCAGAAGAAATCAGTGGTCATCGTCGAAGGCGACGGTCAGCACCCGCTGCAGCTCGGCCTTGAGCTGCTCGCGTTCGTTGCCGTCAAGGGCGCCGCCGCGGGCGGTGGTGAGGATGAAAAAGTCCTCGGCCCGTTCGCCGATGGTGGTGATCTTGGCAGCATGCAGGTTGAGCTGCTGCTCTTCAAACACCTGGCCGATCTGGGCCAGCACGCCGGGGCGGTCGAGGGTGACCAGCTCCACCATGGTGCGGCTGGCATCGTCGGTATCGAGGAAGGTGACCTGGGTCGGCACATTGAAATGGCGCATCTGCCGTGGCAGGCGGCGCGACGGCAGGGCCGGGCGGGCGGCGCCGCAGCTGATCGCCTCGGGCAGCTCGGTGGCGATCTCCTGCACCCGTAGCGGTGCGGTCAGCGGTTCGCCATCCTGCTCCAGCACCACAAAGGTATCGAGTACATAGCCATCGCGGGTGCTGCCGATATGGGCGTCATGGACATTCAGCCCCTTGCGTGAGAACAGGGCCACGGCATGAGCAAAGACGTTGGCCCGATCCGGGGTATAGAGAAAGATCTCGGTGCCGCCGCGGGTGGTGTGCTTGCTGATCAGCACCATCGGCTGATCGGCCGGCTGGGCCAGCAGGTGGCGGCAATGCCAGGCGATCTGCTCAGGGGTCTGGCGCAGGAAATAGTCGTCATAAAAACGGGCCCACAGGGCCTCGATGGCATCGCGGCTGAAGCTGTCGCCGAGCAGGGTCAGGGCTTCGCTTTTGTTGCTGTTGACCCGGTCGCTGACATCCACCGACACCTGCAGTCCATGGCGCAGCACTTTCTGGGTGGCATGGTAAAGCTCGTGCAGCAGCGCGTCTTTCCAGCCGTTCCACAGGTTGTCGTTGGTGGCGCAGATGTCGGCCACGGTCAGGCAGTAGAGGGTGTCGAGATGGGTCTCGTCGACCAGCCTGGCGGCGAACTCGCGCACCACTTCCGGGTCGTGAATATCACGCTTCTGGGCGGTCACTGACATCAGCAGATGGTTTTCCACCAGCCACATCACCAGCGCCGTGTCCTTGTCGTTGATGCCGTGCAGGGCGCAGAACGCCTGGGCTTCTTCCGCCCCCAGTTCGCTGTGGTCGCCGCCGCGGCCCTTGGCGATGTCATGGAAGATGGCGCCCAAGAACAGCAGCTCCGGCTTGCGCATGGTGCGCAGCAGCTCGGTACAGAGCGGGAACTTCTTCTCGCCCTGACGCGGGCGGATGAAGTGATAGATGTTCTGCACCAGCCGGTAGGTGTGCTCATCGACGGTGTAGGCGTGGAACAGGTCGAACTGCATCTGGCCGACGATCTGCTCCCAGGCCGGCAGATAGGTGGCGAGGATGTAGTGCTTGTGCATGCGCGAGAACGGCCGGCCGATGCCGCGCGGGTGGCGCAGCAGGGTCATGAAGCGCTCACGGCAGGCCGGCAGGTCGCACAGGTGCTGGCCGCGCACGGCGATCGCCCGCCGCCCCTGGCGCAGGGCGCGAATGGTGGTGGCGCCGAGCATCACAATTTCGGGGTCGTCGGCAATGTGCAGGAACAGATCGAGCATGCTCTCGGGGCGGTCGATAAAGATCTGGCCGTCCTTCACTTCGATCAGGTTGCCGCGCTTCTGAAAGTCGCTGTTGATCGGGGTGACCTTGAGCTTGTCGGCGGTGCCGAGGATCGCCTCGTCAAACAGCCGCATCAGCATTTCGCATAGTTCGCGCAGGCGGCGGATGGTCTGGTAGAGCTTTTTCATCATTCGCTCGACCGCGCGGTTGCCGCCGTCGAGATAGCCCAGCGCCTGGGCGATGCGCGGCTGGAAGTCGAACAGCAGGCGGTTTTCGGCGCGCCCGGCTTCGATGTGCAGCAGGAAGCGCACCAGCCACAGGAAGTTCTGGCACTCCATCAACTCCTGATATTCATCCGGGGTGAGGAAGCCCTTGTCGATCAGCTCGGCCAGGCTGTTGACGTTGAAATGGCGCTTGGCCACCCAGCCGATGGTCTGGATGTCGCGCAGGCCGCCGGGGTTGGACTTGATGTTGGGTTCGAGGTTGTAGCCGGTGTCGTGGTGGGCGTCGTGGCGCTCCTCCTGCTCGGCCACCTTGGCGGCGTAGAGCTTGTCCGACGGCCAGAACTTTTTCGACTGCACGGCCGCCTGCAGCTTGCGAAACGGCTGAGGGGCGCCGCACAACAACCGTGCCTCGATCAGGCTGGTGCCGATGGTCTGGTCGGCGCCGCCGAGCTGCACGCACTGATCCACCGTGCGCACGCTGGAGCCGAGGTTGAGGCGGATGTCCCACAGCAGGGTGAGGAACTGGCCAACGCGCTGGGCATCAGCTTTCTTCAGCGGCTTGCTGGAGAGCACCAGAATGTCGACATCGGAGTGGGGGTGCAGTTCGCCACGGCCGTAGCCGCCCACTGCCACCAGGGCCACATCGTGGATGGTGTCCAGCCCTTCGCGGTACCACAGATGGGCCAGCAGCTGATCGATGAAGTGAGCCCGCGCCTTGACCAGCACGGTCACCGGGGTGCCCTGAGTGAACTCTGACTTCATCCAGTCGCGCTGCTGCTCGGTCAGGGTGCGCAGCGCCTTGATGGTGGTGGCCTGTTCCAGTGCGGCAAGGTCAAAGCTCAGGGCGTTGTCCATCGGTTATCCGTTTACCAGGATGCGGGGCAGGGTTTCATCGTTGCGCAGGGTCAGGATCTCGCAGCCATCGGCGGTGACGGCGATGGTGTGCTCCCACTGCGATGACAGGCTGTGGTCCTTGGTGACCACCGTCCAGCCATCCTTGAGCATCTTGCTGTAGCGCTGGCCGGCGTTGATCATCGGCTCGATGGTGAAGCACATCCCCTCTTTCAGCTCCATGCCGGTGCCGGCCTTGCCGTAGTGCAACACCTGCGGATCTTCATGGAACACCCGGCCGATGCCATGGCCGCAGTATTCGCGCACCACCGAGAAGCCGTTGCTCTCGGCGTGCTGCTGAATCACCGCGCCAATGTCACCGAGGCGGGCGCCCGGACGCACCACCGCCAGCGCCTTGTACAGACACTCCTGGGTGATGCGGTTGAGGCGCTCGGCCTGAATCGACGGTGCGCCTATGGTGAACATGGCGCTGGTGTCGCCGTGGTAACCATCCTTGATCACGGTGATATCGATGTTGACGATATCGCCATCCTTGAGCTTCTTGTCGGCCGATGGAATGCCATGGCAGATCACATGGTTAACCGAGGTGCAGATCGACTTGGGGAAGCCGTGATAGTTAAGCGGGGCGGGGATGGCGCCCGCCTTGATGATGTAGTCATGGCAGATGTCATTAAGTTCGAGGGTGGTTACCCCCTTTTTGACATAAGGGCCAATCATCTCCAGCACTTCGGCAGCCAGCCGGCCGGCAGCGCGCATCTTTTCCAGTTCGTCGGCAGTTTTCAGGGTGACAGACATCAGGCACTCGTGCGGTGTCACAAAATCGAGCGCCAGAGTACAACAATTTGGCGGCCGGCTCACCCCTGCCACGGGTGTGGGTTTGGGGCCGCTGCGCGGCGGCTGGTGCGGCCTGCACTGTGCACTGTGCACTGTGCCGCTTGTAGCTTGCTGCTCGTATCTCGTATCTCGTATCTCGTATCTCGTATCTAAAACTGCGCCTGCGGCGCCGGATTGCGGCTACGCCGCCCGGATGCGGGGTGCCGCCCCCGCCCGACGGGCAGGAAGGCCGTTTCCGCACGGCCTCCCTGCACCCACCGGCGGCCCCCGAGATCACCACCACTGAGAACTGTTGGCTGTTCTGCCGTGCTACGGGGGCGCCACAAAGTCACATCCCTGTGCCTTAGTGGCTTTCGTCGCCGTCCAGGCGACTCAACCCCTGCGCCCGGCTGGCCGTGGGTTTGCTGGCGCGGTGCGGGTGGTGATCAAGGGGAAAAGCGAGACTCACCTGCCGGGTATGGCGTGCTGTTTGGTCCAACCCGTTTGAGCAGCGCCACGCTCACCCAGCAGCCAGATTCGGCATTGGTGCTGGTGGCAGGTCGAGGCAACAGGAGGTTGCCGAGAGCGAGCCCGGCACAAGGATGTGCCGTCGAGCGGCCTGCCAGCAGCTCCAGAACAGGCCACGGCTAGCGACAGCGCTGCTCTACCGGGCG
>JAGOCY010000137.1 GCA_017998495.1 Corallincola sp. | reverse complement strand
CCGATGACGGTGCAGATGATCGGCACATTGAGACCGGCCATCACCTTGAGGTTGCGGGCAATGGCTTCGCTCTGGCCGCGCTCTTCGGCACCGATGCCGGGGTAAGCACCCGGGGTGTCGATAAAGGTGATGATCGGCAACTTGAAGCGCTCGGCCATCTCCATCAGGCGCAGTGCCTTGCGGTAGCCTTCCGGCTTGGGCATGCCGAAGTTGCGGCGGATCTTCTCCTGGGTGGTACGGCCCTTCTGGTGGCCGATCACCACCACCGGCTGATCGTCAAGGCGGGCGGTACCGCAGACAATGGCCGGATCATTGGCGAAGGCGCGGTCACCGGCCTGCTCATCAAATTCGGTAAAGATCAGCCCCAGATAATCGAGGGTGTAGGGGCGCAGCGGATGACGGCTGAGCTGGCTGATCTGCCAGGCACCGAGATCGGAGAACACCTTCTTGGTCAGCTCGTCGCGCTTTTTGCTGAGCTTGACCAGCTCCTCTTCGATATTGAGGTCAACCTTGGCCCCTTCGGCCAGCTTCTTCAGTTCCTGGATACGGGATTCCAGCTCGGCGATCGGCTGTTCGAATTCCAGATAGTTCAGATTCATGGATAGGTTAACCTCGCGAAATTCGTCGCCATGTTAGTTGCACACCGGGTCAAACGCAAAAGTTCGGCCACGCTGGCTGGTTACTGTCTGCTCGCCATGGACAGCGAGATTTAGCGGGCCGGCCCGTGCTGCTGGCAAGCCCGCCGTGGTGAATGTGTGGCCTCAGTGCAATTGTCAGCTGCAGCCCCAGGCAGTCAGCGGAAACTGAGGCTGACCTGCGCCTCACCGAGCAGCAGCCGCAGCTGATGCAGCAGCGGATCTGTGACCTGCACCCGCCAGCTGTCGCCCAGCACTAGGGTCGCTTCAGCCTCGGGCCGCTGGTAGCGGATCTCCACCGCCACCAGGCCGCCACGTTCGCTGCGCAACAGCTCCAGCAGCGGCTCGCGCTGCCGCTCAGCCGCAGCCGATGCCAACGTCAGGCTGAGGGCCCGCAGGTGGCGATTGCGCGCCTCGCCGATGTCGATCAGATCGCGGACGCCGATTCTATTGCCACCCGAGAAGTCATCAAAGCGGACCTGTCCCTGCACCAGCACCACGCTGTCCTTGACCAGCTTCTCTTTAAAGCGCTCGTAGATGTCGTGATAGAGCACCGCCTCGGCACGGCCGGAGCGGTCATCGAGGCGCAGGATCGCCATCAGCCGCCCCTCTTTATCGGGGCGCAGGCGCACATCAGCGATCAGGCCTGCCGCCCACACCCCGGGGTTGCCGCGATCCCGGCCAAAGCCCCGTTCGCTCGGCTGCAGATCGGCCAGCCGGGTCACCCGCATCGCCTTGAGTTCCGGCAGGTAGCGGTTGATCGGGTGGCCGGTGAGATAGAGGCCGAGGGTTTCCAGTTCACCCTGCAGCCAGATCTCATCTGGCCAGCGCGGCACCTCAGGGAAGCTGACCACCGACTCCTGCTCACTGGCGCCCAGCAGATTGCCGAACAGATCGACCTGGCCAATGGCCGCCGCCTTGTTCTGCTGATCGGCGGCCTTGAGCGCATCATCCAGCGCCGCGGCCAAGGCCGCGCGGTGCGGGCCAAGGCGATCCATGGCGCCGCCGCGGATCAGCTGCTCCAGAGTGCGCTTGTTAACCTTCTTGGTGTCGACGCGGGCACAGAAGTCGAAGAGGTCGCGGAACGGGCCCCCCTCACGCCGGGCCTCAATGATCGCCTGGACCGGCCCCTCACCCACTCCTTTGATGGCACCAATGCCGTAGACCACCTGCCCTTCATCATTGACGGTGAAGCGGTACTGGCAGCTGTTCACATCAGGCGGGATCACCGTCAGCCCCATGTCGTGGCACTCTTCCACCAGCCCCACGATCTTGTCGGTGTTGTCCATATCGGCGGACATCACCGCCGCCATAAACTCCGCCGGATAATGGGTCTTGAGCCACAGGGTCTGATAGGAGACCAGGGCGTAAGCGGCCGAGTGCGACTTGTTGAAGCCGTAACCGGCAAACTTCTCTACCAGATCGAAGATCTTCATTGCCAGCTCAGGATCGATCCCCTTGCTGCGCGCGCCATCGGCAAAGATCTCGCGCTGCTTGGCCATCTCCTCCGGCTTTTTCTTGCCCATCGCCCGGCGCAACAGGTCGGCGCCGCCGAGCGAGTAGCCGGCCAGCTCCTGGGCAATCTGCATCACCTGTTCCTGGTAGACGATGATGCCGTAGGTGGGCTGCAGGATCGGCTTGAGGCAGTCGTGCTGGTACTGGGCATCCGGGTAGGCCACCACTTCGCGGCCATGCTTGCGGTCGATGAAGTTATCGACCATGCCGGAATCGAGAGGGCCCGGACGGAACAGGGCGACCAGCGCGATCATGTCCTCGAAGCAGTCCGGCTGCATCTTCTGGATCAGGTTCTTCATGCCGCGCGATTCGAGCTGGAACACCGCGGTGGTCTTAGCCGCCTTGAGCAAGCGGAAGCTGGCAGCGTCGTCGAGCGGAATGGCGGCAATATCGACGCTGGCCTTGCCCCGCTGCTGGTTGCGCGGATTGATCATCTCCAGCGCCCACTGAATGATGGTCAGGGTGCGCAGGCCGAGGAAGTCGAACTTGACCAGCCCAGCATATTCCACGTCGTTCTTGTCGAACTGGGTGACCGGGTTGTTGCCTTCGTCATCGCAGTAGAGCGGGGCAAAATCGGTGATCTTGGTGGGCGCGATCACCACCCCACCCGCATGCTTGCCGGCGTTGCGGGTCACCCCTTCGAGTTTGCGCGCCATGTCGATCACATCGCGCACCTCCTCGTCGGCGTCGTACAGCTCCTTGAGTCGCGGCTCCTCCTCAAAGGCCTTGGCCAGGGTCATCCCCGGATCGCCCGGCACCAGCTTGGAGATGCGATCGACAAAGCCGTACCCCTTGCCCAGCACCCGGCCCACGTCGCGGATCGCTGCCTTGGCGGCCAGCGAACCGAAGGTGATGATCTGCGACACCGCCGAGCGGCCGTATAGTTCGGCCACGTGGTCGATCACCTCGTCGCGCCTGTCCATGCAGAAGTCGATATCGAAATCGGGCATGGAGACACGTTCAGGGTTGAGGAAGCGCTCAAACAGCAGATCGAAGGCGAGCGGATCGAGATCGGTAATTTTCAGCGCATAGGCCACCAACGAGCCGGCGCCCGAGCCGCGACCGGGCCCTACCGGAATGCCGTTGTCCTTCGACCACTGGATAAATTCGGCCACGATCAGGAAGTAGCCGGGAAACCCCATCTGGTTGATCACCTTGAGCTCAATCTCAAGGCGCTGGTCGTAGGGGGGGCGTTTCTCGGCGCGTACCGCCGGATCAGGGAACAGGAACTGGAGACGCTCCTCCAGCCCCTTTTGCGATTCCACCACCAGAAACTCTTCAGTGGTGAGCTCGCCGGTGGGGAAGTTGGGCAGGAAATATTCCCCCAGACGCAGACTGACGTTGCAGCGCTTGGCGATCTCAACGCTGTTCTCCAGCGCTTCGGGGATATCGGCAAACAGCTCGGCCATCTCGGCCGCCGGCTTCAGGTACTGCTCGGCGCTGTAACGACGCGGCCGGCGGTTATCGTCGAGGGTATAGCCATCATGGATGGCCACCCGCACCTCATGGGCTTCGAAATCGTCGCGGCTGGCAAACACCACCTCATTGGTGGCCACCACCGGCAGATCGTTATCGGCCGCCAAGGCCACTGCCAGATGCAGGTAGCGCTCCTCGTCGGCGCGACCGGTGCGCAGCAGCTCAAGATAGAAGCGCTCAGCAAAATGGCGTTCGTAAAAACCCAACGCCCGCGCCAACAGGGTGTCGTTACCCTTGAGCAGGGCGATACCGATGTCACCCTCGCGACCGCCGGAGAGTAGCAGCAGGCCGGCGCTGAGCTCTGCCAGCCAGGCCTGATCGACCACAGGTTTGTTTTGAATGCGCGGGCGCAGATAGGAGCGCGAGATCAACTCAGTGAGGTTGGCATAGCCCTGATTGTCGATACAGAGCGCCGTCAGGCGATAGAGCTGTTCGCCCAGATCCGCCGACTGCAGCCAGAGGTCGGCGCCTACCAACGGCTTGAGCCCCTCACCCATGGCCGCGCCGAAATAACGGACCAGACCACAGAGGTTGCCCTGATCGGTGATCGCCAGCGCCGGCATCTTCAGCGCCTTGGCCTTCTTGACCAGCCCTTTGACGTTGGCCAGGCCATCGACCATGGAGAAATCGGAATGGATGCGCAGATGCACAAAGGCGGGTTCGGCCATTAAAACAGCTCCTGTTGAGCCAGCACCTCAGCCACCGGTCGGAAACTGCGTCGATGTTCGGCCAGTGCGCCGTGGCGGGCCAGTGCCGCCAGATGATCTGCGGTGGGATAACCCTTATGGCGGTCAAAGCCATACGCCGGGTAACGCCGCGCCAGTTCCGCCATTTCGCCATCGCGGGTCACTTTGGCCAGAATCGAGGCGGCACTGATGGCCGGCTCGCGGCCATCGCCCCCCACCAGGGTCTGCACCGCCATTGGTAGCTGCGGTGCGCGGTTGCCATCCACCAGCACCAAGGTCGGCTGCAGCGGTAGCGCCAGCACCGCCCGCTGCATCGCCAGCATGGTGGCATGGAGGATATTGAGGTGGTCGATCTCGGCCACGCTGGCGCGAGCGATGGCAAAGGCCAGCGCCTTGTCGCGGATCTCCAGAGCCAGCGCCTCGCGCTTGCGGGCGCTGAGCTTCTTTGAATCATTGAGGCCGGCAATCGGCCGCGCCGGGTCGAGGATCACCGCAGCGGTGACCACATCGCCCACCAGCGGGCCCCGACCCACCTCATCGACGCCAGCGATCAAGGCCATCATCAACCCGTCCTGCCCTTGAGCAGCTCGAGGACGGCAGCCGCCGCGCGGGCGCTGGCATCGCGCTTGAGCTGCAGGTGCAATTCGCTGAAACGGCCCAGCAGGACGCTGTTGTCACCGTAAAGGCGCTCGCTCAGGGCCGAACAGAGGTTCAGCTCGCTGGCATCATCCTGCAGATACTCCGGCACCAGGGTCTCGCCCGCCAGCAGGTTAGGCAGCGAGAAGTGGCTGAGTTTGACCAGCTTGCGCGCCAGCCAATAGTTGAACGGGTGAAAGCGATAGGCCACCACCATCGGCTTTTTCAGCAGCATGGTTTCCAGGGTGGCGGTGCCAGAGGCAAGCAGCACCACATCGGCGCTGGTGATGGTGGCCCGGCTCTGGCGCAGGGTCAGAGTGACCGGCAGCTGTGGATGGGGCGCCAGCGCGGCCTTAACCAGCGGTTCCAGCCCGGCGT
>JAGOCY010000136.1 GCA_017998495.1 Corallincola sp. | reverse complement strand
CATGATCTCAACGGTCGGTTTGACCCAGGCGCGCATCGCCGGGGTCATGAAATACGCGGTATAGATGGCCCCGGCCAGCGCGATGGGCACGCCAAACAGCATGGCGTAGAAGGCCGCCTTAATGGTGCCGAAGGTGATGGGGACCAGGCTCAGCTTGGGCTCAAAGCTGTCGCTGCCGGAGGTTGACTGCCACACATACTGCGGCTCCGGGTAGCCTTCGTACCAGACTTCCTGCCACAGCGTGCCCCAGCTGATCTCCGGGTGCTCGTTGACCACCTTGAACTGCTTGAGCTGGTCGCCATCGGCCACCACAAAGCCGTTGGCGCGCGGGTTAACCGCCATGCGCGCACCGGCATCAAGCTGCAGGGTGTCCTGCCACAGTTGATTGTGGGCAGTAGCGTGGAAGATGGTCAGGTTGCTGGCGGTGTCCAGCACATAGAAACCTTTGCGATCGCGCTCGACATCGATCGACACCACCGCTGCCGGCACCTTGAACTCACGGATCTTGTCGAAGCCGCGACCGCCCTCTTTCTTGTCCACCTCGAACCACTGGCTGATGGTGCCGTCACTCTTGCCGACCAGAATCGACGATGAGCCGGACAGCAGCGCCAGGGTGGTCACCTGCCCCCCTTTGCCGGCCACCCGTAGCGTCTCGCGCAGCTTGGGCTGACCGCTGTCGCGGGCGTCCCACACCTCAATCAGATCGCCGGAACGGACAAACAGATAGCGCGCCGATGGCGTCAGGCGCAGCTCATCGACCCCGTCGAACTGGGTGGCCAGGGTCAGCACGCTTGAACGCCACTCGACGCTGTCGGTCATCATGTTGCGCTTCTGCTTGAAGCGCGCAAACAGCAGGCGCTTGTCGGCGGTCCAGGCCGCCACCCGCACCCCGCCTTCGGTACTCACCGCCACCTTGGTAAGTGGCTGGCCATTGGCATCGATCTGCTGCGGCGCTTCCCCCAACGGATAATGCAGGGCCGGCTCCACCACCCGTTGGTTATTCGGATAGCTGACCGAGCTTCCCGCTTCAACCAGCAGCAGCTGGCCACTGTTACCGGCTACCGCCAGCAGCTCTGAGGCCCGAGCATCGCGCGCCACCGCCACCACCGGCGAGATCGGCAACTGCTGGCCAAGCAGCTGCTGGCCGGCGGTGCGATTGGGGGTGGTTTTGGTAGCCAGATAGCGCAGCTCGCCATTGCCCAGCAGGCGATAGGCCAGCTCACCCAGCTCGTCGCTGCCCACCAGCAGGGTGACCTGATCGGCGTCCAGCGTCAGATCAGCCTGCTGCTCGACCGACGCCGACTTGAAGATGGGCACAACCACATAGAGCAGATAACCAAAGATCAGCAGCAACGCCGCCAGCACCATCAAGCCCCCCGCCGACACGCTCAAGCGTGCGGCGCGGTCCTTGAAAAGTCGGCGGCGATCGCTGGCAAAGGGGGAGCGTTCAGCAACTGCCATGGGAGATCCTGAAATGGAAGAAAATCGGCGCGAGTATAGGTCAGTGTGATGACAGTTTTGTTACAGCAATGCACCAGCAACAGCCCGTGCTAGACTGCAATGAACTCGCAACCTGCTGAGGAAAAACAAAATGATGGCGACGCTGGTGGTAACCGTAATTGGCGATGATCGGCTTGGCATCGTTGAAGATCTGTCACGCTTGGTGCGTGAGGCCGGTGGCAACTGGCTGAATGCCAACCTTGGCCGGCTGGCCGGCAAGTTCGCCGGGATCATCGAAGTCGAACTGCCAGCAACCGCCGTGGCACCGCTGCAACAACAGCTGGCCAGCCTCGCCGGCCTGCAGATCAGCTGCCATCAGGGCCATAGCGGTGGCAGTGATCACAGCCAGCCGCTGCAGCTGCGGGTTACCGGCAACGACCGCCCCGGCATTGTCGCCGAGATCACCGCCGCCCTGCGCAGCGGTGGGGCCAACATCCTGCAACTGGAATCGCGCCGCGACAGCGCCCCCAACTGGGGCTCGCCGCTGTTTGTGCTGGAGCTGACGGTCGCCCCCGGCGTTGACACCAGCGCTGCGGCGCTGATAGAACAGCTGGAGGCTGTTGCCGACGATCTTATGGTGGATCAACTGGATACAGTACGCTGACGGCAACCGGCCGGCTGTCATCAAAGCGTCGCCTGTGGACGTCATGCTGTTGCAACATTACTGCGGCCAAGCGGGTGAGCGATGAACACGGAAAACTACTACATCGAGAAAGAGCTGAGCTGGCTCTCCTTCAATGAGCGGGTACTGCAAGAAGCGGCCGACAAGACGGTGCCGATCGTCGAGCGGGTGCGCTTTCTCGGCATCTTCTCCAGCAATATGGATGAGTTTTTCCGGGTGCGGGTGGCCGAAGTCAAACGCCGCATTCTCATCAACCAGGCCCAGGGCAGCGATGATGGAGCACGCAAGCTGCTCAACAAGATCCAGCACCGGGTGCTCAAGTTGCAGGAAGATTTCGACAACATCTACCCGGACGTGATCCGTGGTCTGGCCCGTTCCGGCATCTTTTTGATCAATGAAGAGCAGTTGTCTGAGGAGCAGGGGCGCTGGTTGCGTACCTATTTTCGCAACAAGGTGTTGCGCCACATCGCCCCGATCATCTGCACCAATCAGGTGTCGCTGAGCAAGGTGCTGCAGGATGACTGCACCTACCTGTGCGTCGAGCTGCGCAACCCCGACAAGACCCAGTACGCGCTGATCGAAGTACCCGCGGACCGGGTGCCGCGCTTTGTCGAACTGCCCAAGGAACCCGGCAAGAAGCGCCGCACCCTGATCCTGCTCGACAACATCATTCGCTACTGCATCGAAGAGGTGTTCCGCGGCTTCTTTCAGTACGAGCGCCTGTCCAGCTACTCGATGAAGATGACCCGCGACGCCGACTACGGCTTGTCGGATGACATCGACATCTCACTGATGGAGAAGATGTCGCTGTCGCTCAAACAGCGCCTGACCGCAGCGCCGGTGCGTTTCGTCTACGACCGCGAAATGCCGGAAAGCATGATTGAGTACCTCAAGTTCCGCCTTGGCGTCACCGCCTTTGATGCCATCATTCCCGGTGGGCGCTATCACAACTTCCGCGACTTTATCGGCTTTCCCAACATTGGCCGGCCAACGCTGGAAAACCCCAAGCAACCGGCCCTCGACAGCCAGGCGTTCAGCCGCTATCCCACCGCCTTCGAAGCGATCAGCGCTGGCGATATTCTGCTCTACTACCCCTACCACAAGTTCCGCCATTTCACCGAAATGCTGCGTCAGGCCGCTTTCGACCCGGCGGTCGAGCAGATCCGCATCTCCATCTACCGGGTCGCCAAAGAGAGCCGCATCATCAAATCGCTGGTAGACGCCGCCACCAACGGCAAAAAAATCACGGTGGTGGTGGAACTGCGCGCCCGCTTCGACGAAGAAGCCAACATCGAGTGGGCCAAAGTACTGCGGGAAGCCGGGGTCAAAGTAGAGTTCGGTGTACCCTCGCTCAAGTGCCACAGCAAGCTGTGTCTGATCAATCGCCGCGAGAACGGCGAGCTGGTGCGCTACACCCATATCGGCACCGGCAACTTCCACGAACGCACCGCCAAGGTTTACACCGACTTCAGCCTGTTCACCAAGCACCCGGCCATCGGCCAGGAAGTCGAATACGTCTTCGAATTTATTGCCAATGCCTACAAGCGCTTCAAGTTCACCCATCTGCTGGTATCACCCAACGACAACCGCAAGAAGCTGTATCGCTACATCAACCGCGAGATCAAGCATGCCCGGGCCGGCCTGCGCGCCGAGATTTTTATCAAGATCAACAACCTTCAAGACCGTGGGGTGATCACCAAGCTGTATGAGGCCAGCGCCGCCGGGGTCAAGATCCGCATGATCATCCGCGGCGTCTGCTGTCTGGTTCCCGGCATTCCCGGGGTGAGCGACAACATCGAGGCGATCAGCATTGTTGACCGCTACCTCGAACATCCACGGGTGGTGGTGTTCTACAACAACGGCGCCAACGATGCTTTTATCTCCAGCTCCGACTGGATGACCCGCAACCTGGATGGCCGGGTCGAGGTGGGCTGCCCCATCTACGACCCCCTGCTCAAGCAGCAACTGCTCAACATCCTGGAGCTGCAGTGGTCCGACAACACCAAGGCGCGCGAGATCGACAAGGAGCAGCGTAACCCCTATCGGTCACGCGGCAACAAGCGCAAGGTACGGTCACAGGTGGCCATCTATGACTACCTCAAACGCCTTGAGTCAAACAGCCGCGAGGCGGCGGCGATCATCAATCCCCTCGACGGTGACGACTGACCACGGCGAAGACTAACGGCCACGCCTCAACCACCGCCATCCGCCAGCTCCGCCGCCAGCAACATCAGCGGCGGCGGTTGCTGCGGCAGCCAGCGTTCGAGGCTGAGTGCCAGCTCACCACCGCGGCTAGTCACACGGGCGCTGGCCACCCGCTGCAGCAGCGGGGCGCTGGTGACCGCCTCTTCGACCCATCCGCCCGTCTCCAGTCTGAGGCCGCGTTCCTCGGTGGCCAGCGAGCCCGGCACCTCAGCGCCAGGCTGCTCGACCGCCGCCAGCAACTGCCACTGCAACTGCTGACCGACCCGCTGCAGATCGCCGCTGACCGCCAGCGCCAGATAGAGGCGCGCCAGCCCGCATAGCAGCACCGTTGCCACGAGCGTGGCGATCAGCTGCTCAATCAGCATGAAGCCGCCCATGGCTTGTGGTTGTGCGCTCATCACCAATCCCTCCAGCTGCCGGGCACGGTTTCGGTCACTCGCAGTCGCTGCTGCAAGCGGTTGAGTAGCTCCAGGTCAAACCAGATCCGCGGTTGCCCGGAGATCACGGCAT
The DNA here is from genome assembly GCA_017998495.1 of Corallincola sp. GTDB lineage: Bacteria > Pseudomonadota > Gammaproteobacteria > Enterobacterales > Neiellaceae > RGIG665. The sequence goes on along the minus strand of JAGOCY010000136.1, from coordinate 492 downwards.
CGCCCGCCACCAGCAGTGCCCCTCGCAGCAGCGCGCCTTCGCCCCAGTGCAGCTCCGCCACAGTGCCACCGTCGCCAGCAACCAGCAGCAGGCCGTTGATTTCCGTATCGGCGGCCACACGCAGGCGCCCCGCATCCACCACCAACAGCCGGGGCCGCAATGCGGAACCTATGGCCGTGCCGTAAAGCAGGCAGTCACCAGACCACCACAGCGCTTCGGCCGCGCGCAACTGAGTGGTGCAATCGCCATCAGCCGCCCGGGTAAAGCCGGGGGCATCACGCAGCCAGGGCATCCCCAGGCCGAAGGTCTGGGCCAGCAGATCCGCCATCAGCCGCCGCTCTGCCCGCACCGGCAATCGCCATAATGGTGGGCAGCCGCTTGCCACCAGCGTTGGCGCACAGCGCTCCAGTGCCAGCGGCGGTGGCTCAGCGCCGCTCACCAGCCCCAACAGTTCGCCGTCACCGGCAGCAGCCAACGTCAGCTGCTCTAAGC
>JAGOCY010000135.1 GCA_017998495.1 Corallincola sp. | reverse complement strand
ATGCAGGCGCGCCACTTCATCACGTAACGCGGCGGCCTGTTCAAACTCCAGATTGCGCGCGTGCTCGTACATCTGTTTCTCCAGCCGCTTGATCTCGGCCAGCAGCTCCTCGGGGTTGTGCAGGCTAGCGCTGTAAGGCGCTGCTGGTTCAGCCACCTTGCGCCCCCGCCGGGCGCGCTCGGCGGCCGGGGCACTACCGTTGGCCTGCTCGCCCAGCTCCATGATGTCAGCGATCCTCTTGATGATGGCCCGCGGCACTATGCCGTGGGCCTCATTATGGGCCTGCTGCTTGGCGCGCCGGCGCTCGGTTTCATCAATGGCGCGCTGCATCGAGCCGGTGATGCGATCGGCATAGAGGATCGCCTTGCCGTTGAGGTGACGGGCGGCACGGCCAATGGTCTGAATGAGCGAGCGCTCGGAGCGCAGAAAGCCCTCTTTGTCGGCATCAAGGATCGCCACCAGCGACACCTCGGGCATATCCAGCCCTTCACGCAGCAGGTTGATGCCGACCAGCACATCGAACTTGCCGAGGCGCAGATCGCGGATGATCTCCACCCGTTCAACAGTGTCGATATCCGAATGCAGGTAGCGCACCTTGATGCCGTGATCATTCAGGTAGTCGGTCAGATCTTCGGCCATCCGCTTGGTCAGGGTGGTGACCAGCACCCGCTCATCGATGGCGCTACGCAACCGGATTTCAGATAGCAGATCATCGACCTGGGTGGCCACCGGACGGATCTCCAGCAGCGGGTCAATCAGGCCGGTGGGCCTGACCACCTGCTCGACCACCTCTCCATCCGATTTGGTCAACTCATAGTCGCCCGGTGTGGCCGACACATAGATGGTCTGCGGGGCCAACTGCTCAAACTCGTCAAACTTGAGCGGCCGGTTATCCAGCGCCGACGGCAGGCGAAAGCCATATTCGACCAGCGTCTCCTTGCGCGAGCGGTCACCGCGGAACATGGCGCCAATCTGCGACACAGTAACGTGGGATTCATCGATGATCAGCAGGCCATCGGCCGGCAGGTAATCGAACAGGGTTGGCGGTGGCTCGCCCGGTGCCCGCCCCGACAGGTAGCGGCTGTAGTTCTCAATCCCCGAGCAATAACCCAGCTCGCTCATCATCTCCAGATCATAGAGGGTGCGCTGGGTCAGCCGCTGCTCCTCGACCAGCTTGTTGGCCTTGAGCAGCTCTTCACGCCGCTGCTGCAGCTCCACCTTGATCTGCTCGATGGCCTCGAGGATGCGCTCGCGCGGAGTGACGTAGTGACTCTTGGGATAGATAGTGCAACGGCTCAGGCTGCGCTCGATATGGCCGGTTAAGGGATCAAATTCCCACAGGTTTTCGACCTCATCATCAAACAGCTCCACCCGCACCGCAAAACGCTCAGCTTCGGCCGGGAAGATATCGATCACATCGCCCCGCACCCGGTACATACCCCGCTCCAGCGCCACGTCATTGCGGGTGTACTGCAGCTCAGCCAGACGGCGCAGCACCGCCCGTTGATCGATGGCATCACCCCGTTTGAGGTGGAGGATCATCTTCAGATAGGCATCGGGATCGCCGAGGCCATAAATGGCCGATACCGAGGCCACAATGACCACATCACGCCGTTCCATCAGCGCCTTGGTCGCCGACAGCCGCATCTGCTCGATATGGGCATTGATGGCCGCGTCCTTCTCAATGAAGGTGTCGGTGGAGGGCACATAGGCCTCGGGCTGGTAGTAGTCGTAATAGCTGACGAAGTATTCCACCGCGTTATCGGGGAAGAACTCGCGCATCTCGCCGTACAACTGTGCCGCCAGCGTCTTGTTATGAGCCAGGATCAGGGTCGGCCGCTTGAGCGTATTGATGACATTGGCCATGGTGAAGGTCTTGCCACTGCCGGTCACCCCAAGCAGGGTTTGATGGGCCAGACCGGCTTCCAGCCCGTCTACCAGCGCAGCAATGGCTGCTGGTTGATCACCAGCCGGCGGATAGGGAGCTCGCAATTCAAATTCCCGGCTCATGCCAACCCCTCCTGTGCTCTAAACAGGCGCCGACAGATCTGCCACGACACCAGCGCCATCACCAAAGTACCAACGACCATGCCTGTCAGCAGCCCGCTCAGGCCAAACCACTGGCTGCCCACCCAAGCCGCCGGGATCACCAGTACAAAGAAACGCGCTAGCGATGCCAGCAGCGCCGTCGCCGGGCGCTGCAGGGCATTGAGGGTGGAGTTAGAGAGAATCACCACCCCCTGAGCGCCATAGCACAGCGGCAGAATAAGCAGCACCTGCTGCACCAGCGCCTGGCCTTCGCTACTTGACGCAAAGGCCCGGGCAATCAGCGGGCTCAGCAGCGCCAACAGCAGATAGATGAGCGCCTGCCACCACAGCACAAAGCGGATCGCCTGGCCATAGCCTTCTGCCACGCGATGGCCCAGGCCGGCTGCATGATTCTGAGCCACCAGAGGTGGTAACGACATCGACAGGGCCAGGATCAGCACCGTGGCTATCGTCTCGATGCGACTGTTAACCCCAAAAGCAGCGACAGCCAGCGGCCCATGCTGGGCCACCATCGCCGTTAGTACCGCCATCGCCAGCGGCGTCAGCATGTTGGCTGCCGAGGCTGGCAGGGCAATGGCCAGCAACCGGCCGAGCAACTCACGGCTGATCTGGGCAACGGCGGCTACCAGTTGGCGACGCTTGAGCATCAACAGCACCAGCAGGCTGCCCACCAGCCAGGACAGAACGCTGGCAATAGCCGCCCCCTGCATCTCCAGCCGCGGAAACGGACCCAGGCCAAAGATCAGCAGCGGGTCCAGGATCACGTTAACTCCCCCACCCACCAGCATAAACAGGCTGGGCAAGCGGGTATCGCCGCGGGCACGAAAGACGGCATTACCGACCATGGGCAGCGCCAGCAATACACAGCCCGCGAACCACCAGTCCATGTAACCGTGGATCAGCGGCAGAATGGCCGGCGAAGCCCCCATTGCCCGAAACAGCGGCTCTTGGCTCAGCGCTCCCACCAGCGCCAGCGCACCCACCGCCACAACCGTCAGCACCAGCGCGTTAGTGGCGACGCGCCTCGCCTGCGTCTCATCACCACTGCCAACCGCACTGGCCACCAGCGCCGAGGTGGCGATGCTCAGACCAATGGTCAGGCTGATCAGGGTAAAGGTGACGGGAAAGGTAAAGCTGATGGCGGCCAGCGGCAGTTCACCCAGCAGGCTGACAAAGAAGGTATCAGCCAGGCTGAAACTGAACATGGCTAGCAGGCCAACGACTACCGGCCCTGTTAAACGTCTTAGAGTCGGGCGAATCGGGTCGGACAGCAGATCCATAGGGGCTCCGGCGGCCATTAGAGGGCCATTCTAGCGGATCAGCGGCTGCCGTCCCATCATCCCGGGCGGCGATCCTGAATTGAACTTTTAATGTCTTGACTAAAAATTTGGTCGATGAGTGCCATTTTTACAACATTTCGCCACTCTCAAACGCCTGCCGGAAGGCCGTTGTCGGTATTTTTGTCACACGCGTCCAGCTCCCATATGCCAGCCTCTAGAGCTTTTTTGAACCCCTGGTCAAGTGTCCGATCACCTTCCTTTATGCAACAGGGCGATAACACAGCACAATTCAGTGAGATGGATCACGGTCAGGCGGCGAGGGAATTGCACAGGCACGGGTCCGCTATTTTTGCTGGTCACTTTTTGACCATTTTGTTTCAACAATATTCCTGGCATCTAATTTTTTTATTTATTTTCAATCAATTAAAACAAAAACCCAGTAACCAACCAACGAGCCTATTGACACGGTAGAATGCGGGCTAGCGGCTGATGTAACAATCGCATCCACAGAGTTATCCACAGGAATCGTGGATAACAGCCGCCAAGCGACCTTCTCCCAAGCCCCAGCCCAAGGGCTGCGCCATCACTCGCGCCATGCACCAGAGCTGCGCAAGACAAGACGCTGCAGGCCAATAAAACGCGCCATTTTTGCGCACTCAATGAGCCTTTGGGCCTTTTGGTGCAAAACAACAACTGTCAACCCTTGATATGCCCAATTCCATGACCGCTTTACTGCAAACTGGCCGACCAGTTAGCGCGGTGCATACAGGATAAATTGACGCTTGGCTATGGCTGCAGACACAAAAAAGGGGCTGCGACTGCAGCCCCTGGTTGCCAGCCTGCGGCTTACCAGCCAGTGCGTTTACGCAGTGCCGCACCGATATCAGCCAGTGAGCGAACGGTGGTGACTCCGGCCGCTTCCAGCGCCGCGAACTTCTCAGCCGCAGTACCCTTGCCGCCGGCAATAATGGCGCCGGCATGGCCCATACGCTTGCCCGCAGGCGCAGTGACGCCAGCGATATAGCTGACCACCGGCTTGGTCACATGCTGCTTGATGTAAGCAGCCGCTTCCTCTTCGGCGCTGCCGCCGATCTCACCGATCATCACAATCGCCTCAGTCTGCGGATCTTCCTGGAACAGCTTGAGGATATCGATGAAATTGGCGCCCGGGATCGGGTCGCCGCCGATGCCGACGCAGCTCGACTGGCCGAAGCCTTCGTCGGTGGTCTGCTTGACCGCTTCATAGGTCAGGGTGCCAGAGCGGCTGACAATGCCGACTTTGCCCGGCTTGTGGATGTGGCCCGGCATGATGCCGATCTTGCACTCACCCGGGGTGATCACACCGGGGCAGTTGGGGCCGATCATGCGCACACCCGCCTCGTCCAGCTTGACCTTCACCTCAAGCATATCGAGGGTCGGAATGCCTTCGGTGATGGTGACGATCAGCTGGATGCCAGCATCAATCGCTTCGAGGATGGCATCTTTACAGAAGGGGGCCGGCACATAGATGACGGTGGCGGTGGCGCCTGTAGCCTCCACCGCTTCGCGCACGGTGTTAAACACCGGCAGGCCGAGGTGGGTAGTGCCGCCCTTGCCGGGGCTGACGCCGCCGACCATCTGGGTGCCGTAATCCAGCGCCTGCTGGCTGTGGAAGGTGCCCTGCCCGCCGGTGAAGCCTTGGCAGATCACTTTGGTGTCTTTATTGATGAGGATGCTCATGCGTTGGCTCCGGCAGCAGCAACCACCTGTTTGGCGGCGTCGGTCAAGGATGTGGCAGCAATGATGTTAAGGCCGCTATCGGCCAGCTTTTTGGCACCGAGGTCGGCGTTGTTGCCCTCGAGGCGCACCACCACCGGCACGCTGACCCCCACTTCAGCCACGGCACCAATGATGCCATCAGCGATCAGGTCGCAACGGACGATACCGCCGAAGATATTAACCAGCACCGCTTTGACCTGATCATCCGAAAGGATGATCTTGAAAGCCTCAACCACCCGCTCCTTGGT
>JAGOCY010000134.1 GCA_017998495.1 Corallincola sp. | reverse complement strand
GCACTCGCTCTGCCCCTCAGGCAAAAAAGGTGGCGATCTGGGTGAGATCCGCCCCGGCCAGATGGTGCGCGCCTTTGATGAGGTGGTGTTCAAACGGCCGCTCAAGCTGATCCACGGGCCGCTGCGCACCCCCTTTGGTTACCATCTGATTCAGATCTATTTTCGTGGCTAACGAGGTTCAGCGGATGGCGGCGAGGGCTGAAGGCACAGGCGAGGCCGAACCGGTGAACAGCCTGTTTGACCATGACTATCCCTTTGACCCCAGCTACGGCTACGGTCTGGATGAGTTGCTAGCGGTAACGGCGCCACCGGCGCCGGCCGATTTTGATGGCTTCTGGCAGGCTCGCTGGCAGCGGATTCAATCGCTGCAGCCACGCCCGGTGCTGACCCACAGCGGCAGCCAGCAGGGATTCGAGCGCTTCGATTTCAGCTACAGCTCGAGCGACAAGGTCAGCATCAAAGGCTGGGCGCTGCTGCCGCTGGCCACCCCCATTACCCGGGTGGTGATCATCGGCCATGGTTATGGCGGTCGCGATGCACCCGATGGCCGCTACCAGATCCCCGGCGCCGCGCTGCTCTTTCCCTGCTTTCGCGGCCTCGGCCGCAGCCGCGGCTCGCCCTTTTCGGCCCAGCCCCACTTTCATGTACTGCATGATCTCGACCAACGCGATCGCTATGTGATCGGCGGTTGTGTCGATGATCTGTGGCTGGCGGTGACCGCCGCCCAGCAGCTGTTTCCCGCGGCGGCCGATAACATCGGCTATATCGGCAGCAGCTTTGGCGGCGGCATTGGCGCACTGGCGGCCCCCTGGGATACGCGCATCAAGCGCCTGCACCTGCATGTGCCCACCTTTGGTCACCAGCCGCTGCGGCTGCAGCTGCCCACCACTGGCAGCGGCGCCGCGGTACAGGTGTTTGCCCGCTACCACCACAACGTGGCCGACACCCTCGCCTACTTTGACGCTGCCACGGCCGCCAGCCGCGCCCGCCAGCCGCTGCATCTGGCCGCAGCACTCTTTGATCCTATGGTGGCCCCACCGGGGCAATTTGCCGTGTATAACTGCTGGGCCGGCCCCAAACAGTTGCTGGTGCTTGATGGCGGCCACTTCAGCTATCCGCAGCAGGCGGCGCAGGAGCAGGGGCTGCTGCATGAGATCAACCGCTTTTTTGCCACCTGACAGGGAACCCCGGCCACATGGAACGTGCCTACCACCGCTGGTTCAGCCCCCATATGGGCCACGATATGGAGCTGTTGGTATTCGGCCACAGCGGCGCCAAGGTGCTGGTGTTTCCCACCCGCGACGGCCGCTTTCATGAGTATGAGGATCTGGGGCTGGTGGCCGCGCTGCAGCCGCGCATCGAAGCCGGCGAACTGCAGCTGTTCTGCGTCGACAGCGCCTATCACCAGACCTTTTATGCCATCGAACTGCCGCCGCCACAGCGGGTGGCGCGCCACCGCGACTATGAGCAGTACCTGATCACCGAGGTGGTGCCCTTGATGCGCTACCTCAACCCGCTGGGGCAGATGGTGGCTCATGGCTGTAGCCTCGGTGCCTTTCACGCCGCCACCCTCGCTTTTCGCCACCCGCAGCTGTTCAACCGGCTGGTGGCCTTTTCCGGCCGCTACGACCTGACCCTGGAGGTCGAGCATTTCCGCAACCTGCTCGATGGCCACTACGATCAGGATGTCTACTTCCACACCCCCACCCATTTTCTGCCCAACCTACAGTGCCCGACCCTGCTCCGTCACCTGCGCCAGCTCGACGTCACTCTGGTGATCGGCAGTGAGGACCCTTTTCTCGCCAACAACAGGGCGCTGCAGCAGATCCTCGATGGCAAGGGGATCAGAAACAGCCTGCATGAATGGCCAGAGCGCGCCCACCGTGGCAGCTACTGGCGGCGTATGGCTCCGCTTTATCTGTAGCCCTTGCTGCATGCCGTCGCTTTGGCCACCATAAGCGCCCCTGTTGCGAGCGACCAGCCATGACCAAAGGCGCTACTCCCTCCTTGCCACCCTGCCCCTGCGGCAGTGGCCAGCCCTACCCCCAGTGCTGCGCCCTGCTCCATCAGGGCCAGCCCGCCGCCACGGCCGAAGCGCTGATGCGCAGCCGCTACAGCGCCTTTGTCATGGCCAATGCCGACTACCTGCTGCTGAGCTGGCATAGCAGCAGCCGCCCCGCCCGCGCCGAGCTGGAGTTCAATCCGCGCTGTCGCTGGCTAGGGCTGACCATCAAGGGCCACCAGCAGCTGGATGACGACCACGCCACGGTCGAGTTTGTCGCCCGCTATCAGCTCAATGGCCGCGCCTTCCGCCTGCATGAGACCAGCAATTTTGTGCGCGAGCAGGGGCAATGGCGCTATGTCGATGGCCTGATCCACCCGCACTGAGCCGCAGTCCGCGACGCTGGGCCATGACAGCCGCCAGCGGCTGGCCTAACATGCAGCCACTTCTGCGCCCAGGTTGTTGTTCATGCCCAGACCCTCGCGCCTCAGCCCCCGCCTGAAACTGCTGCTGGCCCTCAGCCTGTTGCTGATCGTGGGCTTTGTTGCCACTTCGGTGGCCAGCTATCTGGTGTCGCGCAACAGCATCCGCCAGACCCTGATCGCCACCGAGCTGCCGCTCACCTCCGACAACGTCTACTCCGAGATCCAGAAAGATCTGATCCGGCCACTGCTGATCTCATCAATGATGTCGCGCGATACCTTCGTCCGCGACTGGACTCTGGGCGGCGAGCAGGACCTCAGCCAGATGGCCCGCTACCTCAAGGAGGTCAAAGAGCATTACGGCGCCTTCACCGCCTTCTTCGTGTCCGAGGCCAGCCGCAATTACTACTACGCCGACGGCCTGCTCAAGCAGGTGCAGGAGAGCGAGCCGCGTGATGCCTGGTATTTCCGCACCCGCGCCATGAGCGATCCTTATGAAATCAACGTCGATCCGGATCTGGCCAACAACGACGCCCTGACCATCTTCATCAACTACCGGGTGTTCGATTACCAGCAGCAGTTCATTGGTGCCACCGGCGTTGGCCTGACCGTCGATGCTGTGGTCAAGCTGATCGACCGTTACCAGCAGCGCTACCAGCGCACCATCTACTTCGTCGATGGCCAGGGCAAGATCGTGGTGGCCAGCCGCAACTCGCCCGCCAGCGTCAGCAGCAAAGGCAACAACATCCATGAGCTGGAAGGGCTGGCGACCATCAGCAGCCAGATCCTGGCGAGCAAGGATGGCTCCTTCGAGTTCGAGGCAGGTGGCCTGCGCCACTACCTCAATGTGCGCTACATCCCCGAACTCAAGTGGTACCTGATGGTGGAGCAGGAGGGTAGCCAGCAGCTGCAGCAGCTGCGCCGCACCCTGCTGCTCAATCTGGCGATCTGTGGTGCCATCACCCTGCTGGTGTTGCTGCTGGTGCAACTGACCGTCAGCCGCTATCAGTCGCGGCTCGAGTATCTGGCGGCCACTGATGCCCTGACCGGGCTGACTAACCGCCATGCACTGGCGATGCTGCTGGAACAGGCGCTGCGCGAGGCGGTGCGCCACCACCAGCCACTCAGCCTGATCCTGCTCGATATCGACCATTTCAAGCAGATCAACGATGAGCATGGCCATCTGCAGGGCGATCAGGTGCTCATCCAGCTGGCCACTACCCTGCGCGCCAGCCTGCGCCAGTCGGACATTGTCTGCCGCTGGGGCGGCGAGGAGTTCCTGCTGGTGCTGCCCAGCACCAATCTGGAAGGCGCCAGCCGGGTGGCCGAGAACCTGCGCCAGCAGATCGCGGACCTCGATTACCGCATCGACGATACGCCACTGGCCATCACCATCAGCGCTGGCGTCACCCTGCTGCGCCCCGGCGACAGCAGCGACAGCCTGATCGCCCGCGCCGATGCCCTGCTCTACTGCGCCAAAGGCGAAGGGCGTAACCGCATCTGCGGCGATGACGCAGCCCCAGGCAGCAACCATGGCTGAGACACGCAGGGGATTCACAAGCCAACGTCTGCTGGTGTTGATCGGGCTGCTGCTGGCACTGGCCGCAGCCAGCATCGCCTGGGTGGTTAACAACCAGCAGCAGCAGGCAGCCGTCAATGCCCATCTGCGAGCGCTGCGCCCGCACCTTATGACCTCGCTGCTACCGGAGGATGCGGACTACCGCAACCGCCACCGTCAGTTTCGCCTTGAGACCACCGCGCTGATCAACAGCGCCGCCACTGCTGCCGATCCGCGATTGCAGGCGCTGCTGCCCTGGAGCCGATTGCTGATCGAACAGCTGGATCGCCAGCTCGCCGACAGCGCCGCCCTGCTCGATCAGCTCAACCACTGGTCCAGCCTTGGCAGCAGCGAGTTGCTGGCCAGCGGCGAACTGGTGACCGTCGCCAGCCAGCTGCAAAGCGCTGGCCGCTACTACCTCAGTTACGCCACCAACATGCAGACTCTGGGCGATGACATCGGCCAGCAACTGGCGGCCGCACCGCTGCCAGAGGCAGACCGCACGGCGCTGCAGCAGCTATGGCGTGAGGTCTTAAGCCACGACCGCGCACAACGGCAGCAACGGGCGCAACAGCTGGGGGCCCTGCTGGTCGCCAGCGGCGAGCTATTTGCCTTTATCGCCGAGCAGCAGGCGGCGTTGCAGCCTGAAGCGATGGCCAGCGCCAGCCCTGAGCAGAAACAGCAGCTGGCGGCTCAGCTGCGTCAGCACACCAGCGCCATGAACGCGGCGCTGCAGGCGTGGCAGCAGGGTGGCCCGGCGGCGCCGCGTCAGCGCTGATAGCGGCGGGCCACTCAGAGCTAGCTAGCGCTGGCGTTGCAGGCTGCTGCTCGCATCTGAGATTGCGGCTTGCGCCGCAGGCATTTAGACAAATCGCGTGGCGATTTGATAAGAGCGCCGACCGGCCGGCGCTGGCCGGGCGTGGATGCCGCTACGCGGCCATTGCGCCCGCGGCGCGGCTTTAATGCCGCCGCGCGGCAGCTGCGTCTACGCCGGCTGGAGTGGGCTGTCGCGCCGCCAATCGGGGAGGAGGCCGGGTCGCCCCCGCCGTCCCCCCACACCACCGGACATACGGTTCTCGTATCCGGCGGTTTCCGCCTCCCTTGTTTCCAAGGAGAGCTTACGTTCCGAGGACTATTCGCCCGCTGACCTATAGACGCTGCAACCGCCCTCGGGACTTCCGGCCCCTACAGCTGACGTTGCCAGCTCCCTTTCGGGACAACTGCCCAGGCCAGTCGGAGAGGTAGCCACCTTTCCGCTCGTGGCAGATTCGGCCCTTTGCGGCTTGGTTTGAGCCGCTACTATGGCCTCTGCTGACTCCCTACAATCCATCCCAACATCTTGCGATGCCAGTAGCGCGAGGCAGATTGCAGGGCCTCCCAAGGTAATGCGCGTGACCT
>JAGOCY010000133.1 GCA_017998495.1 Corallincola sp. | reverse complement strand
TGGTTCACGGCGTCGTGGCTTTGCGCCGTGGCGGCCAGCAGGTTGGCCTGCACAACGTTGGCGATGAAGCAAAAGTCACGGCTGGTTTCGCCGTCGCCGTTGATGTAGACCGGCTCGCCCTGGATCAGGCTGGCAATCCATTTGGGGATGACGGCGGCATAAGCGCCGTTGGGGTCTTGCCGGGGGCCGAACACGTTGAAGTAGCGCAGGCCGATGGTGTTGAAGCCGTAGCAGCGGGCGAACACGTCGGCATACAGCTCATTCACGTATTTGGTGACGGCATAAGGGCTGAGCGGCTTGCCAATGGTGTCTTCGACCTTGGGCAGGCCGGGGTGGTCGCCATAGGTGCTGCTGCTGGCGGCATAGGTGAAGCTTTTGACGCCCTGCCCTGCATTGGCGTCGCGCGCGGCCACGAGCATGTTGACAAAGCCGGTGATGTTGGCGGCGTTGGTGGTGATGGGGTCGGCCAAGCTACGTGGCACGCTGCCCAGCGCGGCCTGGTGCAGCACATAGTCAACGCCTTCACAGGCCTGCTGGCAATCTGCCAGTTCGCGGATGTCCCCCAGGATGAAGTGGAAGTTGGCCCACTGCGCGGGGGTGACGAGGGTTTGCACCTCGGTCAGGTTGCGCTGGTGGCCGGTGGCAAAGTTGTCGAGCCCGACGACGCGCTGGCCGAGCTTGAGCAGGGTTTCAAGCAGGTTGCTGCCAATGAAGCCGGCCACACCGGTGATGAGCCAGGTGCGGGGGGTGGCGAGCAACTCGGTTTGCAGGGTTTGGTAGGCGGTTAGTTCTGGCATTTTTTTCAACTTTGATAGCTGCTGGCGCTTATGGGGTAAGCGCTAGAGGCTGTTTTTACTCATTTTTAAAACCCAGGCGCTTGCCTGATCTGCTCACTTTTACAGCCGACCATCGGCCGCGCCCAGCGGCAGCACGCCCTTGACGTCGAACAGCACGGCACCGCTCTGGCCCAGAGCTTTGATGCCGGCTTCGCCCAGTTCCACAAACTGCTGGTGTCCCACGGCCAGCACGATGGCGGCATATTGGCCAGGTGCGGGCATGTCGGCCAGGCACTGCAGACCGTATTCGTGCTGCGCCTCGGCCACGCTGATCCAAGGGTCGTACACATCGACCTGGGTGTTGTAGCCCTGCAGGGTGCGCACGATGTCGACCACCTTGGTGTTGCGCACGTCGGGGCAGTTTTCTTTGAAGGTGAGGCCCAGCACCAGCACGCGGCTGCCCAGCACGGGCAGGTTTTTGCGCAGCATCAGCTTGATGGTTTGGTCGGCCACATGGCTGGCCATGCCATCGTTGATGCGACGGCCGGCCAATATCACCTCGGGGTGGTAGCCCACTTCTTGGGCCTTGTGCGTGAGGTAGTACGGATCCACGCCGATGCAATGGCCGCCCACCAGGCCGGGGCGAAAGGGCAGGAAGTTCCACTTGGTGCCGGCGGCCTGCAGCACTTCGAGGGTGTCGATGCCGAGCTTGTGAAAGATCAGGCTCAGCTCGTTCATGAGCGCGATGTTCACGTCGCGCTGGGTGTTTTCGATCACCTTGGCAGCTTCGGCCACGCGGATGCTGCTGGCCTGGTAGGTGCCGGCGGTGATGATCTGCGCATAGAGCTGGTCAATGGCCTGGGCCGCTTGCGGAGTGCTGCCGCTGGTCACCTTCTTGATGCTGGGCAGGCGGTGCTGCTTGTCGCCGGGATTGATGCGCTCGGGGCTGTAGCCACAGAAAAAATCGGTGTTGAACGCCAATCCGCTGAACTTTTCCAGCACGGGCACGCACACTTCTTCGGTGGCGCCGGGGTAGACGGTGGACTCGTAAATGACCACGTCGCCCTGCTTGAGCGCCCTGCCCACGGTTTCGCTGGCTTTGATGAGCGGCGTGAGGTCGGGGCGGTTGGCCTGGTCTACCGGGGTGGGCACGGTGACGATGAACACCTGGCAGTCTTTCAGGTCGGCTGCGTTGCTGCTGAAGCGCAGGTGGCTGGCGGCGGCCAGGTCGTGCGGCTCAACCTCCAGCGTGCTGTCGTGGCCGGATTGCAACTGCGCGATGCGAGCACTGTTGATATCAAAGCCCAGCACTTTGCGGTGCTTTCCAAATTCGACTGCAAGAGGCAGGCCAACATACCCAAGTCCGATAATGGCAATTTCTGCTTGGCTGAGATTCATAAGTGATACATCCAAATTAACGAATGACAGGTATCGTGCCCTGTTATTCAAAAACTTCTGAAAATAAAAGCGCGGCGCCTCGCTGATCCTTCATAGACAGCAAGGGGGAAACCTCAAGAACAGGCCAATCAATGGCAATCAAATCATCGTTCCATGCGATGCATCGCTCATGCTGCAACGCGTAATAAGCCGTGGTCTTGTATAGGACGTCAGCACTCCTGCTTAGCACCATAAAACCATGAGCGAATCCCGGCGGCACCCACATTTGCCGGTGGTTGTCCTCACTCAACTCTATGCCGACCCACTGGCCGAACGTAGGCGAGTTCTTGCGAATATCCACCGCCACATCGAATACGCTGCCTCTAACCGCACGCACCAGCTTGCCCTGGGGCTGCTCTATCTGGTAATGCAAACCACGCAGTACGCCCTTGGCGCTGCGGCTGTGGTTGTCCTGAACAAACTGATGGTTCGTACCCGTAGCTTCGTTGAAGGCTTTCTGGTTGAAGCTCTCGTAAAAGAAACCGCGAGCGTCGCCAAACACCTTGGGTTCGATGATCAGAACGTCAGGAATGGCGGTAGGCGTGACCTTCATGGCTGGCCGCCTTCTACCAGCAGGCGCTGCAGGTATTGGCCGTAGCCATTCTTGGCCAGCGGCTGGGCCAGCTTTTCAAGCTGCTCGCTGGTGATAAAGCCGTTGCGCCAGGCAATTTCTTCGGGGCAGGCAATCTTCAGGCCCTGGCGGTGCTCCAGCGTGGCGATGAACTGGCCAGCTTCGAGCAGGCTGTCATGCGTGCCGGTGTCGAGCCAGGCGTAGCCGCGCTGCATGATCTGCACGTTGAGCTGGTTCAGGTCCAGGTAGGCCTGATTGACGGCGGTTATTTCGAGTTCGCCCCGGGCGCTGGGCTTGACGGCCTTGGCGATGTCAACCACCTGGTTGTCGTAAAAATACAGCCCGGTGACGGCGTAGTTGCTTTGGGGCTTGAGCGGCTTCTCCTCGATGCTGCTGGCCTTGCCGCTGGCATCGAAGGCCACCACGCCATAACGCTCTGGGTCTTGCACATGGTAGGCAAAGACAGTGGCGCCGCTGGTTTGGGCATCGGCCTCTGCCAGCAGGGGGGCAAAGTCGTGGCCGTGAAAGATGTTGTCGCCCAGCACCAGCGCGCTGGGGTTATTGCCGACGAACTTGTCGCCAATGATGAAGGCCTGAGCCAGACCATCGGGGCTGGGCTGCACCGCGTATTGCAGGTTCATGCCCCATTGGCTGCCATCGCCCAGCAGTTGTTCAAAGCGGGGGGTGTCTTGCGGGGTGCTGATGATGAGCACGTCGCGGATTCCGGCCAGCATCAGGGTGCTGAGCGGGTAATAGATCATGGGCTTGTCGTACACCGGCAGCAGCTGCTTGCTGATGGCCAGGGTGGCGGGGTGCAGGCGGGTGCCGGAGCCGCCGGCGAGGATGATGCCTTTGCGTTGGGTCATGAGGGTTTGCCCTCTTGGGCGTGGGGGGTGGGTGAATGGGCCACGCCGAACCTTGCTGCCAGCCCAGCCAGCCTTCGGTCCAGGGTCCACAGCGTGGCGCCGGGGGTAATGAGTGTGGATGCCAGAAGATGAATGTCGATGAGGCCGCAACCAAGGCCATAGAGATTTTTTTCTTCTATAAACGCCAAGACCTCTGTCTGGGTAGGCTGGGCGGCCGAGCGCAACAGTCCGATGTCGTGCAAGGTTTGGCTTCGGGGCGCCGGTGGTGTGCCACAAGCAAGTTCGCCAATCACCATCGGATGGGTCAGCGACAAGTCTAGTGCCACCAAATCGACCAATGCATCGTTGCGGCACCTGAAATGGGCCACCCATACCGAGGTATCGATCAGTACATTCATTGCGTAGACAGCGCTTCGCGACGGCGTGGCACATCCTGCATGTCGGGCGCCTTCCCGCCCAGTGCCGCCAGGCGTTTCGCAGCCTGCACGCGGATAAAGGTCTGAATGGCTGCACGAAACAGCTCTGCCTTGTCCATACCAGGGTCGATCATGTCCAGCGCCTGCTGGTAGAGGGCATCGTCGATGGTGACAGTGGTTCGCATAAGCACCTCATTTGATGAAGAATTTCATCAATTATCGCATCAAATAATTTCGCGCAGCATGCGGGCTACGCCGGTGCGCCAGTCGGGCAACTTGAGGCCAAAAGCGGTCTGCAGTTTTTCGGTGTTCAGGCGCGAGTTGTGCGGACGCCTGGCGGGCGTGGGGAAGGCGCTGGTGGGCACGGGGGCCACTTCTTTTGCTACCAGTTCAATAGCTGGTTGCGCTTGTGCTGCCTGGGCCAGCACATGTTTTGCATACAAATGCCAGCTGGCTTGGCCGCTGGCGGTCAGGTGGTAGATGCCCGCCGCGCCCTGCGGCCCGGCTGGGCGCTGCAGTACCTGGCGAACAGCGTGGGCCGTGACATCGGCAATCAGCTCGGCGCCGGTGGGTGCGCCCCATTGGTCGTTGATCACGGTCAGGCGCTCGCGCTCGCGCGCGAGGCGCAGCATGGTCTTGGCAAAGTTGCCGCCGCGCGCGGCATAGACCCAGCTGGTTCTGAAGATCAGATGTTTTGGACAGTGCTGGGCAATCAGTTGCTCGCCTTCAAGCTTGGTCTGGCCATACACGTTGAGCGGTGCGGGCGTGTCGGTCTCCAGCCAGGGCTGGCTGCCGCTGCCGTCAAACACGTAGTCGGTGGAGTAATGCACCAGCCAGGCGCCCAGCTTGTGGGCCTCTTGCGCCAGCACGCCGGGGGCAGTGGCGTTGATGAGGTGGGCCAGTTCGGGCTCGCTCTCGGCCTTGTCCACGGCGGTGTGGGCGGCGGCATTGACGATGACATCGGGACGCAGCATTTGCACCGTCTCGGCCAGGCCTGGCAGGTTGCTGAGGTCCCCGCAAAAGTCACTGCTGTGCCGATCCAGCGCGGTCACCTCGCCCAGCGGCGCCAGGCTGCGCTGCAGCTCCCAGCCCACCTGGCCGTTTTTGCCGAGCAGGAGGATTTTCATGCCTCAGCCGTGCCTGCGTACTGGGTCTGCACCCAGTCGCGGTAAGCGCCACTTTGCACATTGGCCACCCACTCGGGGTTGGCCAGGTACCACTGCACGGTCTTGCGGATACCGGTATCAAACGTTTCGGCGGGCTTCCAGCCGAGGTCGCGCTCGATCTTGCTTGCGTCGATGGCGTAGCGGCGGTCGTGGCCGGGGC
>JAGOCY010000132.1 GCA_017998495.1 Corallincola sp. | reverse complement strand
GTACGAACATGGACTCGATCTATGGTTAGCAGAAGGGCCTAGTGTGCGCCGCGACGGGCGCACTAACCCTGTCAGGTGTCAAAAAGTTGGGTCGTATTATTCCCCATCAGCCCTGTCGCGGGTAGACATATTTCAGCGGGTTAACCTGCTTGCCGTCACGCAATACTTCATAGTGCAGGTGGTTGCCGGTGGAGCGGCCGGTCGAGCCCATGCGCGCGATCACCTGGCCGCGAGTCACCAGTTCGCCCGGCTTGACCAGCAGTGACTGGTTGTGGCCGTAGCGGGTGCGCAGACCATTGCCGTGGTCGATTTCGATCATGTTGCCGTACTCGCGATGGTAACTGGCCTCAACCACAATGCCAGCGCCAGTAGCCACCACCGCCGAGCCGGGGCGACCGGCAAAATCGATACCCAGATGACGGGTGGCACGCCCGTTAAAGGGGTCGGCACGCACACCAAAGTAGCTGGAGATGTAACCGCTGCGCACTGGCTTGCCGGCCACACCGGTGGCATTGGCCACCTCTTCACCGCGCAGCACGCTGTCGAGGGCCACCAGCTGATCGCCACCCTGATCGAGCTGACGACCGACCAGTTCCAGCTGCTCCATCAGGCTCAGCAGATCGTCAGAGCCCTCCAGTCGCGCCGGCATCTGGGCTGGGCCACCGAGCGCCGGCTCAGCGGCAACGCTGAACTCGACATCACCGCTGGCGTAACGGTTGGCCATCTCCTGACCCAGAGCTTCAAGGCGCTGGGCCTTGGCCTGAACCGCGCCGACCCGGGCAGCCAGCTGAGTCATCTGGGAGTTAATAGCTTCGCGCAGAGCGGCTACTTCGGCGCTGGCGGTGTTGGCTTCGGGCAACTGGACCACCGCAGCGGGCGCTTGCCAGGCGTTAAACCAGAGGACGGCCGCCAAGGCCATGGCCACCACGCCGATGGCTGCAGGTCCGCAGCGCAGTTCGCGCCCATTTCCGAAGCTGATCGTGATTGCTAGACTCATGTTCAAACCTACTCGTACGACAAAGCCAATGAGCGACCCACGGCCGCGAGCGATTACCGAGCTGCTGGACGGTAGCACAACCACCCTCAGCAAACTCCAACGTCGCGCACAACAATTGAGCGCGATTCAATCCCTCGTGTCTGCGGCCGCCGGTGAGCCTCTCGCGAGTCACATCCGGGTAGCCAACTATGATCGCGGCCAGTTACTGCTGCATGTCAGCAGCGGTAGCTGGCTGCAACGGGCCCGCTTCCAGCGTACCCAATTACTGCAAAGCCTGCGCCAGGGCGGCATGACCGACCTGCGCGGCCTGGACATGGTGGTCCGGCCACGTCCGGAGCTCAGCCCGGCTCCTGCCGCCCCGCTCTATCAGCGCACCATCAGCGCGCACAGTGGCGAGCTCTTGCACCGCCTTGGCTAGCAGCTGGGCGGTGAACTGGGCGCGGCCGTCGAACGCCTAGCCCGCCTCGGCAACCGCAATCGCTAAAAAACAAAAGCGCCAGCACTACTGCTGGCGCTTCCTTGTGCCTGTTCAATCCCTGAATCAGATCAGTTGTGGCAGCTGATAGGAAACCGGCACCTCGTCAGCGGAATCGAAGGTGACCATTTCCCAGCTCTGCGGGCTGGCCTGCAGCGCCCGCGCCAACTTGTTGTTGAGCGCATGACCCGACTTGTAAGCGCGCAGCTCACCGATCAGCGGCTTGCCCAGCATGTAGAGATCGCCGATGGCGTCGAGGATCTTGTGCTTGACGAACTCATCCTCATAACGGAGACCGTCGTCATTAAGGATGCGGTATTCATCGAGCACCACCGCGTTAGCCAGGCTACCGCCACGGGCCAGATTGTTGGCACGCAACTGTTCGATCTCCTTGAGGAAACCGAAGGTGCGGGCACGGCTGATCTCGCGGCTGAAGGAGCTGGCCGACAGATCAAGCGCCAGCTTTTGGCGGGTGCCATCGATCGCCGGGTGACGGAAATCGATGGCGAAATCCACCCGGAAACCATCATAGGGGCGCAGTTCGGCCCACTTATCGCCATCTTCGACGCGAATGGTTTCCTTGATGCGGATGAAACGCTTGGCCGCCTTCAGCTCGCTAATGCCAGCACTCTGCAGCAGATAGACAAAGGGGGCGGCTGAACCGTCCATGATCGGGATCTCGGGGGCATCGACTTCGACCACAATGTTGTCGATGCCGAGGCCAGCGAGGGCCGCCATCAGGTGTTCTACCGTGGAGAGACGTACCCCCTGCTCGTTGACCAAGCAGGTACACAGCATGGTATCGCGCACGAACTCGGGCTCGCTGCGCCACTCCACGACCTCGGGCAGATCCACACGGCGGAACAGGATGCCTGTGTTGGCGGCAGCAGGGCGCAGGGTGAGCGACACCTTGTTACCGGAATGCAGGCCAATCCCCTGTGTGCGGATCAGTTGAGAAATCGTGCGTTGTTTCACCATCTTCTCTTTCTCCAAGGGGCAGTTGCCCCGTTCACTGGCACAAATCGTACCAGTTACCCCCGTCTATCGGCAAGCTGCTGACTATTTTTTAGTCAGCCTGCCGCCGCAGGAAGGCCGGAATGTCGAGCAGGTCCATGTCACCACGGCTGTTCTGGGCGCCTCCATTGGCCACGCGCTGAACTCGGGCCGGACGCTCGTCACGCTCGTCCAGGTCGAAGCGGTCACGGCTCGGGCTGAACATCTGCATCCGCTCGCGCTCGCGTTCACGGTTGCTCACCAGGGTGATCTCAGGCTTGCGATCCTGACCGATACCTGTGGCAACAACAGTGACGCGAAGTTCCTCACTCATCTCAGGATCGATGACGGCACCCACCACCACAGTGGCGTTTTCAGAGGCAAACGCCTTGACCGCGTTACCGACCTTCTCGAACTCTTCGATGCTGATATCCATGCCGGCCGTGATGTTGACCAAGATGCCGCGGGCACCGGCCAGATCCACATCTTCCAGCAGCGGGCTGGAGATGGCGCGCTCGGCGGCCTCTTCAGCACGGTCTTCACCGCGGGCTACGCCAGTGCCCATCATCGCCGTGCCCATCTCGGACATGACGGTGCGCACGTCAGCGAAGTCGACGTTGATCAGACCCGGACGGGTGATCAGCTCGGCAATCCCCTGCACCGCGCCCAGCAGCACGTTGTTAGCGGCGGCGAAGGCATCGAGCAGGGTGGTCCCACGGCCCAGCACCTTGAGCAGCTTGTCGTTGGGGATGGTGATCAGCGAGTCAACGTGCTTGGCCAGCTCGGCGATCCCCTGGTCAGCAAAGGCCAGACGCTTTTTGCCTTCAAACGGGAACGGCTTGGTAACCACAGCCACGGTCAGGATACCCATTTCACGCGCCACTTCGGCCACGATCGGGGCAGCACCGGTACCGGTACCACCGCCCATGCCGGCGGCGATGAACACCATGTCGGCACCTTCGATCGCCTTCTTGATGTTGTCGCGATCTTCCAGCGCCGACTGACGGCCCACATCCGGGTTGGCGCCTGCGCCGAGCCCCTTGGTCACCGCCGAACCGATCTGGATCTTGAATGGCGCTGCGTTTTTGCGCAGGGCCTGAGCGTCGGTATTGGCGACGTAAAACTCAACCCCTTCAATGGCGTGCTCGACCATGTGGTTAACGGCGTTGCCGCCGCCACCGCCAACGCCGAACACCTTGATCACTGCATCGCTGGTCGCATCCATTTCGTAAATGCTCATGTTTGGTCTCCGCTAATCCTGAATCTCACCCTGTTAAAACTCACCTTTGAACCAGCTCTGCACCCGGCTCCAGAGTCCGCTCACTCCGTCACCGCTGCGCTTCTCCTTGCTGCTCAACTGCATCTCTTCCCTGCCGTAATGCAACAACCCGACCGCCGTAGCGTAGGTCGGGTCATTGATGTAATCGGTCAGGCCGCGCACCTTGATCGGCGCACCGACCCGTACCGGCACCTGAAAAATTCCTTCGGCAAACTCAGCCACCCCTTCCATCTTGGCGGCGCCGCCGGTCAACACTATGCCTGCCGCCAGCTGCTGCTCGTCGAGACCAACATGGCGGATCTCATCCAGCACCAGCTCGAACAGCTCGTGATAACGCGGCTCCACCACCTCGGCCAGAGTCAGGCGCGACATCGAGCGCGCCGGACGACCACCAACACTGGCCACGTCAATGCTCTCCTCACGGCTCACCAGCTCGCGCAGGGCACAGGCATACTGCACCTTGAGCTCTTCGGCGTGGCTCAGCGGCGTGCGGAAGATCTTGGCGATATCGGAAGTGACCTGATTACCGGCCACCGGGATCACGGCGGTATGACGAATGGCACCGCCGGTCCAGATGGCGATGTCCATGGTACCGCCTCCCATGTCTACCAAACAGACACCCAGCTCTTTTTCGTCATCGGTCAGCACCGCATAACCCGAAGCCAGGGCCGAGAAGATCAGCTTGTCGGAGCGCAGGCCGCAGCGTTCCACACACTTGACGATGTTGCGGGCCATATCATTGGCGCAGGTGATGATGTGCACCTTGGCTTCGAGGCGCATGCCGGACATGCCGATAGGGCTCTTGATCCCCTCCTGACAGTCGATGGCGAACTCTTGCGGCAGCACATGCAGAATGCGCCGTTCATCGGAGATCGGCACCGATTTGGCGGTATGGATAACGTTATCGACGTCGTCCTGGGTGACCTCGTCCTGATTGATCGAGACCATGCCGTTTTCATTCTGGCAACCGATATGGCGACCGCTGATCGACAGATAGACGCTGCTGATCTGACAGCCGGCCATCAGCTCGGCCTCATCCAGCGCGCGCTGCACCGAGCGCACCACCGAATCGAGATCGTTGACCCCGCCTTTGTCCATGCCGCGCGACAGGTGCGAGCCAACACCGATGACGCTGATCTCGCCATCCGGCATCACTTCGCCCACCAGCGCCGCCACCTTGGCGGTGCCAATATCAAGGCCGACTACCAGTTTTGCTTCGCTTGCCTTGCTCATGAGCCTTTTTTCTTCGTGTCAGTGGGCTTGGGTTCTTCCGGCTTCCAGCCAACCGCCAGCCCGGTGTCGTAACGCAGGTCGGCGTAAGCCAGCCGGGTCTTGTCGGTATCGGGCAATGAGCTGAACACCTTCATAAAACGATCAATACGGTTAATGCCATCTTCAGTGCCAAGACGCAGCTCAATGCCGCTATCCAGGGTCACCTGCCAGGCATGGCGGCTGGACAAGGCTACAGCCGCGGCCGCATGGCCCCCAGCCGTCAACAGGCTAGAAAAACGCTGCCAACCATCCAGCACCTTGGCTTCACTACCACTGGGGCCACGCAGCTGCGGCAGCGGGCCAGCGCGCTCCGGATCCGGCACGGCAAAGGGCTGACCAGCGGCATTGAGCAGAAAGCCATCGTTCCAGCGCGCCACCGGCTGCTGTTCGGTG
>JAGOCY010000131.1 GCA_017998495.1 Corallincola sp. | reverse complement strand
GAGCATATCGACCTGCTCGGCAGCCGCGACTACCGCACCCTGATGCGCAAAAGCCGGCTCAATGAAGATGAGCTGCGCGAAGTGCTGCGCCTGGTGCAGAGCCTCAACCCACGTCCCGGCAGTGCCGTCGCCCAGAATGACGACAGCTACGTGGTGCCCGACGTTGCCGTGTTCAAGAAAAACGGCAAATGGGTGGTTGAGCTCAACCCGGAATCAACCCCCAGGCTGCGCATCAACCAGCAGTATGCGGCCATGTCCCGCAGTGCCCGTAACCGCTCGGATGCCCAGTTCATCCGCTCTCACCTGCAGGAAGCCAAGTGGTTCCTCAAGAGTCTGGAGAGCCGCAACGATACCCTGCTCAAGGTGGCCAACTGCATCGTCCAGTACCAGCGTGACTTTTTCGAGCATGGTGAAGAGGCGATGAAGCCGATGGTGCTCAACGATGTGGCCGAAGCGGTGGAGATGCATGAGTCCACCATCAGCCGCGTCACCACTCAGAAATACATGCACACTCCGCGTGGCATCTTCGAGCTGAAATACTTTTTTTCCAGTCATGTGAGCACTGACAGCGGTGGTGAGTGTTCCTCGACCGCAATCCGTGCTTTCATCAAGAAGTTGGTGGCGGCTGAAAACCCGGCCAAGCCGCTGTCGGACAACCAGATTGCCGACATGCTGGCGGAACAGGGTATTCAAGTGGCGCGACGGACCATCGCCAAGTACCGCGAGGCACTGGCAATTCCTCCGTCCAATCAGCGAAAGAGCCTGTTCTAATTCAACAGGCGCGAGCAAGAAGGAAAAGGTCTATGCAAATCAATCTGACCGGCCATCATGTGGAAGTGACCGATGCCCTGCGCGACTATGTCGTCAGTAAGTTCGAACGTCTGGAGCGTCACTTTGGCCACATCAGCAATGTGCACGTTATCCTGAACGTGGAAAAGCTCGCTCAAATCGCCGAAGCCACCCTTCATGTCAACGGCGGCGAAATCTTCGCCAACGCTGAACATGAAGATATGTATGCGGCCATCGACGCCCTGGTCGACAAGCTCGACCGTCAGGTCAAGAAACACAAAGAAAAGCTCAAAGCCCACTAATCCATGAACATTGCCTCGTTTCTGTCGCCGGACTGCACGCGCAGTGCAGTCCGCTGCAACAGCAAGAAACGGTTGTTCGAAGTTGTCAGTGAACTCGCCGTCCAGCAGCTGCCGGGCATCTCCGCCAAGGAGATCTTCGACAGCCTGCTGGCGCGTGAAAAACTCGGCACCACCGGCATCGGTAACGGTATCGCTATCCCTCACGGCCGCCTCTCGGGCACCGACAAGGTAGTAGCAGTATTCCTGCAATGTGCCGAGCCTGTGGCCTTCGACGCCATCGACAATCGCCCCATCGATCTGCTGTTTGCCCTGCTGGTCCCAGGTGACCGCTGCGATCAGCACCTCAAGACACTCGCCATGGTGGCCGAGAAGCTCAATGACCGAGCCACGGTCAAGCAGCTGCGCGGCGCCACCAGTGATGACGAGCTGTACCAGATCATGACCAGCTGACCAGAGGCAGGTTCATCACCATGGAATTGATGATCGTCAGCGGCCGCTCTGGCTCCGGCAAGACCGTAGCACTGCGCGCCCTCGAAGATCTGGGCTACTACTGTGTCGACAACCTGCCAGTCGCCATGGTGGCCCAGCTGGTGGAACGACTGCGCGGCACCTTCGACAAGGTGGCGGTGAGCATTGATGCCCGCAACCTGTCGCCAGACACCGAGCTGTCGCCACTGCTGACCGGCCTGCGCGAGCAGACCCGGCTGACCATCATCTACCTGGATGCCAAGGACGACGCGCTGATCCGGCGCTTCGCCGAGACCCGCCGCGCCCATCCGCTGTCGCGCCAGACCCTGCCGCTGCCGGAAGCCATGGCCTTTGAGGCCAATCTGCTGTCCGGGCTGAAAGAGCGGGCCGATCTGCTGATCGACTCCACCAACCTGTCGCTGCATCAGCTGGCGATGCTGGTGCAGGAGCGGGTCACCGGCAATCCGCTACAGCAGATGCTGGTGGTACTTGAGTCTTTTGGCTTCAAGAACGGCCTGCCACAGGATGCCGACTTCGTACTTGATGCCCGTTTTCTACCCAACCCCTACTGGCGGCGTGAACTGCGCCCGTTAACCGGCCGCGATCTGGCGGTGCAGCAGTTCTTCAGCCAGTTCCCCGAGGTCAACAAGTTCGTCTGGCAGATCAGCAACCTGGTGATGACCTGGATGCCGCTGATTGAAAAGAGCAACCGCCGCTATCTGACCATTGCCGTTGGCTGCACCGGCGGCCAGCATCGCTCGGTGTTTATCGTTGAATCCCTCGCCGCTCAGTTTGCCGAGGTGGGCCGCCAGGTGCAGGTGCGCCACCGCGACATGCCGACCGGAGAGAGCAGCCATGGCTGAGCTGTGCGAAAAGATGCTGCAGATCCGCAACAAGCTGGGGCTGCATGCACGGGCTGCCACCAAACTGGTGATGCTGGTTAACCGCTTTGAGGCCCGGGTCACGGTCGAGCATAACGGCAAGCGCGCCGATGCCGGTTCGGTGATGGGGCTGCTGTTGCTGGAAACCTGCCAGGGCCAGACCATCCGCGTGGTGGCCGAAGGCCCCGATGCCGAAGCCGCCATGAGTGCCGTTGAGCAACTCATCGACGGCCGATTTGACGAATCAGAATAAGCTTGCCAATCAACATGCTGTCGCTGGTTGCTGGCGGCCTGCAGGGGCCATCCGGTACACTTGCCGCCATGGCATAAGGCTGGGGCCCAGCAATGGCGGAACGGATCGACCAGGAACAGGCCCTGCAGCACCTGCAGGAGATCCGTCGCGCCCTTGATGGCGGCATGTTTGTCCACGTGCGCCGCATGCTCGGCGCCATGCGCCCCGCCGATCTCGCCCTGCTGCTCGAATCCTCCCCCCCGAAAGCCCGTACCGTGCTGTGGCAGCTGGTCGACCCCGATCTTTATGGCGAGATCCTCGAAGAGCTGTCCGAGGATGTGAAGGACAGCCTGCTCAAGCTGCTCGATCCAGAACTGGTAGCTGCGGCCACCGAGGGGATGGATACCGACGATCTGGCCTATGTGCTGCGCGGCCTGCCCGATCAGGTCTACGACGAAGTGCTGGAGTCGATGGACCACCAGGATCGGCAGCGGGTGCAGCAGGCGTTGGCCTGGCCGGAGTACAGCGCCGGCACCCTGATGAACACCGACACTGTCACCCTGCGCGCTGACGTGACGGTGGATGTGGTGTTGCGCTACCTGCGCATGCGCGGCGAACTGCCGGAAGCCACAGATGCGCTTTATGTGGTCGACCATGACGACCGGCTGGTGGGCGAAGTCAAGCTGACCACCCTGCTCACCGTTAACCCGGCCAGTAGTGTCGGCGACATCATGAGCACCTTCCACGAAGGGATCGCCCCCGACATGGACCAATCGGAAGTGGCCCAGCTGTTTGAACGGCGTAACTGGATCTCGGCACCCGTGGTCTCTGACGACGGCAAACTGCTCGGCCGTATCACTATCGATGACGTGGTGGACGTGATCCGCGAAGACGCCGAACACTCGATGATGAGCATGGCCGGTCTCGATGACGAAGAGGACACCTTCGCCCCGGTGCTCAAATCAACCCGGCGTCGCGCCTTCTGGCTGGGGATCAACCTGGCCACGGCGATCCTGGCCGCTGCCGTCTCCAATCTGTTTGAAGGGGTGCTGGAAAAACTGGCGACGGTAGCGGTGTTGATGACCATCGTCCCCTCCATGGGCGGCATCGCCGGCAACCAGACCCTGACCCTGGTGATCCGCGGCATTGCCCTCGGTCACGTCGGTGACGCCAACGCCCGCTGGCTGCTCGGCAAAGAGGCCCTGGTGGGGCTGCTCAACGGCCTGATCTGGGCGATCTTCATTGCCCTGGTGGTGGCAGTCTGGAAGCAGGATTGGACGCTGGGGGTGATCATCGCCTTCGCCATGTTTATGAACCTGCTGGTCGCTGGCGTGTCGGGGGTGATGATCCCGCTGGTGATGAAGCGCTTCAACATCGACCCCGCCCTTGCTGGCGGGGTGGTGTTGACCACCATCACCGACGTGGTCGGGCTGGTGGCCTTTCTGGGAACGGCCACGCTGCTGCTGGTCTGAGCCTCAGCTGCCCGCGATAGTCAGGCCATCCACCAGCACCGAGCCAGTCTGGATGGTATAGCGCGGGTCGCGATCGCCACCCACCGCCACAATGCGCCGGTAGATGTCACGCAGGTTGCCAGCAATGGTGATCTCGCTGACCGGATACTGGATCTCGCCGTTGTCGACATAAAAACCGGCCGCCCCGCGCGAGTAATCGCCGGTGACGATATTCACCCCCTGCCCCATCACCTCGGTCACCAGTAACCCGCTGCCCATGCGCTTGAGCAGCTCGCGCTGGCTTTCGCCAGTGGTCGATACATACCAGTTGTGAATGCCACCGGCATGGCCCGTGGGTTCCATACGCAAACGGCGGGCAGCATAGCTATTGAGTAGATAGGAGAGCAGTTCACCGTTCTCCACCAGCATCCGATCCACAGTCGCCACCCCTTCGTGGTCAAAGGCGGCACTACCCAGCGCCCGGTGGATATGGGGGCGCTCTTCAATCGAGAAAAACTGGGGAAAGATGGTCTTGCCGAGACTGTCGGTTAAAAAGCTGCTCTGACGATAGAGGGCACCACCGCTGATCGCCTGGGCCAGATGACCAAACAGCCCCACCGCCACCTCAGGCGCAAACAGTACCGGCAGTTTGCCAGTGGCCAGCGCCCGACTGCCCAAGCGGCGCACGGTGCGTTCACCGGCATCACGTCCGACCCGTTCCGGCGACAGCAGATCGCGCGGGTCTCTGGCCACCGTGAAACCGTAATCACGCTCCATCGCCCCATCCTGCTCACCAATCACGCTGCAGCTCAGGCTATGGCGCGACGACAGGTAGCCGCCAACAAAGCCATTGGAGTTGCCATAAGCACGCAGGCCATCATGGCTGCTAAAGGTCGCCCCTTCGGAATTAACAATGCGGCCGTCCACCGCCAACGCCGCACGCTCGCAACGCTGGGTCAGCTCAATGGCCTCATCAACACTGACCGCCCACGGCTGGAACAGATCGAGATCCGCCGGCTGACGGGCCAGAAAACGCGCCTCCGCCAGACCGTGACAAGGGTCGGCAGAGGTCAAACGGGCAATATGCAGCGCGGCCGCTACCGTATCGGCGAGGGCATCGCTGGTCAGCTCACTGGTGGAGGCCGAACCCTTCTGCTGGCCAATATAAACAGTAATACCCAACGCCCCGTCGTTATTGTGCTCCAGGGTTTCAATGGCATCATTACGGCAGCTCACCGACAGCCCGCACTGGCGGCTAACCGCCACTTCGGCGGCGGAAGCGCCACTGGCTGTCGCCAGGGCC
>JAGOCY010000130.1 GCA_017998495.1 Corallincola sp. | reverse complement strand
CGGTTAACCGGTCCAGCCGTTCGATGGCATAGATACCACCGGCGCGGTGGGGATCGCGGCTGTACTCAAAGGTATCGCCGGGGGTGACGTCGCGGCTGTAGTAGAGATAGCGGCCATCGGGGCTGAAGGCCGGTTCGCCGATATCTTTCTGATCGTTGTCGCGACTGACCAGCGGGGTGCCGCTACCCCCATCGCGGTGGTAAAGCCAGATCTCGCCGGCACCGAGTGAACGGTTGGCGGTGAAGTGCTTGCGCACCGCCAGCGACTGGCCATCCGGGCTCCAGCTCGGGCTGTTAACCAGGCGCAGGGTCTCGCCACTTACCGCCTGCAGCTTGCGTGATTCGAGCTCGATCAGCCACAGGTTGTCGCCGCCGCCGCGATCTGAGGTAAAGGCAACGTGGCGACCATCCGGCGAGAAGCGCGGTTGCATGTCCCAGGCCAGACCGCTGGTCAGCTTTTCAGCAATACCACCTTTGACCGGCAGCAGGTAGAGGTCACCCAGCAGATCGAATACCAGCTGTTCACCATCGGGGCTGACATCCAGGCTCATCCAGGTGCCTTCGGTGACGGCGATGGCCACCTCCGAGAAGATGCCCGGCGGCTGCTCCACCGACCAGGGTTGAGTGGTGGCAACGGCCGGCAGGCTGAGCAACAGGGGTAACAGCAGGCGGGGCAACGACATGGCGGAACTTCCCTGAATGGATGCCAGCAGCAGGACAACAGCCGGCCGAATGGCGGCGATTCTAACCGCCTTTGCGGATCAGGTAACGATAGGGCGTGTGGCTGGTGTCACAGGCCAGCAGCTGGTGGTCAAGAAAGCGGCAGAAGGCGGGAATATCGCGGGTGGTAGCCGGGTCGTCGGCGAGCACCAGCAGGGTGTGGCCGCTGGCCATGGCGCGCACCGCCTTACGCACCAGCATTACCGGCTCGGGACAGCGCAGACCACAGGTATCGAGCTGCTGCTCGGCCTGCCACTCAGGCATGGGCGACAGCGACCTCGCTCACCGGGGCACAGGTATAGCGGTTGCGGCCGGCATGTTTGGAGAAGTAGAGCGCTTCATCGGCACGGGCCACCAGCTTCTCGTGGCTGGGCACGTCGGCGCGTAGTTCGGCCACGCCGAGGCTGATGGTGACCGGCAGCAGCTGACCGTCGTAGATAAAGCGGTGCTCTTCGATCAGCGCCCGCAGCCGCTCGGCCACCAGCGCCGCCGCCTGAATCGGCGTATCGGGCAGCAGTACGCCGAACTCTTCGCCGCCGTAACGGCCGATCAGATCAGCGGTACGCAAGGTCTGCTTGATCAGGCTGGCGGTGGTCACCAGTACATAGTCACCAGCCTGATGGCCATAGCCATCATTGAGGGATTTGAACTTGTCGAGGTCAAACAGGATCAGCGACATGGCCGCGCCGCTACGCTGGCAGCGGCTGAATTCGGTGCGCAGCCGTTCTTCCCAGTAGCGGCGGTTGGCCACTTGGGTCAGGCCATCGGTGCGGCTGCTCTGCTCCAGTGCAGCCATGGTCTGATTGAGCTGCTGCTGGAAATAACAGACGTCGGTAGCATCTTCAATGATGATGGCCACATGGGTCACTTTCTTGCCGCCATCCTGATGGAGCGGCATGAAGGAGACGTTCTGGGCCATATATTCGCTGTCGGTGGTGATCGGCCTGCTGTGGGGCAACAGGAACAGATGGCGCCGTTGCTCCCAACTGCTGAAGGTCGGTGTGCCCAGCTGCAGCACCCCCTGCAGCTTGCGGCTGAGGGCTGCTTTGGGCAGCTCGGGAAAGGCATCGAACAACGGCTTGCCGAGAATCTCGCTGGCGCTGCGGCTACTGTGGACCTGAAAAAAGCGGTTCCAGTAGCGGATCACCAGCGCCTCATCAACGACGATGACGCCGCTGTTGAGGTGGTCAAGAATGTCGGTCGCCAGCGATTCAGCCATCAGAACTCGGCCAGGATGCGATCGATCACCGCTTTCAGGGTCTCCAGCGCGGAGCCCGGCACCAGCAGCACCATGTCGCAGTTGAAACTGTGGTCGACCACCTTGTAGCTGATCTTGACCTTGAGGGCGTATTCCCAGCTGAATGAGCGCTCCTGCAGGTGCTCTGCCAGTTTGCGCTGACCCAGCATCACCACTCGTGGCGCGCTGTAGCTGAAGCTGGTCTCCAGCTGCTCGGCA
Organism: Corallincola sp.; assembly: GCA_017998495.1. Lineage (GTDB taxonomy): Bacteria > Pseudomonadota > Gammaproteobacteria > Enterobacterales > Neiellaceae > RGIG665. Next base: position 3,267 of record JAGOCY010000130.1, on the reverse strand, counting down.
AAGCCTTCCAGGAAGGTGGTGGTGAGAATGGAGCTGATGTCAGTCAGCTGTTCGGTGTGGGTGACTTCGTCATCGGTGTAACCCAGCAGCTCGGCGATGCCATCGGCGTTGATTTTGCTGTAAATGAGCAGCGCTTCACCACGGATCCCTTCGCTACCGGAAAAGCCCTGGCTGACCAGGCTCACCGCTTCATCGCTGTAATTACCAGCCAGCAGCCCGGTGATCTCGGCGGTGCCGACCAGGGCGATGGCGGGCACTTGAATCTCGACAAAGGTGCCGAGATAGCGGGCCAGTTTGTCACTGGCCTGGCCCATGGAGACGTTGATCAGCTCCTGAAGGCAGTCCCGTTGATCTTCAGTGATGGTCTGGCTGCTCATAGGAACCCGAATTTGTGCAGGATTTCAGTCAGCTTGTCGGTGTTGACCGGCTTGTGGATGAACTCCATGGCGCCAAGATCCATCACCCGCCGTTTCATCTCTGGCTGAATATCAGCCGAGATCACAATCACGAAGACTTCCAGCTTTTCCGCCTTGATCGCTTCGAGCACACCGGGACCGTCCAGCTCCGGCATGGTCAGATCAAGAAATAGCAGGGCGAACCGCTGGCTGCGCAGTTTTTCCAGACATTCGACACCATTGGTGGCAAAGGTCACATCGACCGGCCAGCCCTCGGGCAGGCTGCGCACCACCTGTTTGCGCGCCATGGCCGAATCATCACAAACAAGAACGGGTAACGACATGCACCATCCTGTTTCACATTCAATCGCTTTGTGCCGGCTCCCACAGGGACGCAAGGCCCGTCAGTACTGAGGTTTTATAGCACAGCGCCATTGGCCAGACCTAGAGTGGCAGAGGCGGCGCTGTGGCTTTGTGACCGCGGTTGGGATTTCGGCGTGGTGGCAGTGGGGACGGCCTGATGGCCGCCCCCGACTGGCTCAATTACGCTCGATGATGGTGGCGATGCCTTGACCAAGGCCGATGCACATGGTGGCCAGGCCGAACTGCAGGTCACGCCCCTCCAGCAGGTGGAGCAGGGTCGTGGTGATACGCGCCCCGGAGCAGCCTAGCGGGTGGCCAAGGGCGATGGCGCCACCATTGAGGTTGACCTTGTCGTCCATCACCTCCTGTAACCCGAGATCTTTGACGCAGGGCAGGGCCTGGGCGGCAAAGGCCTCATTCAGCTCCACCAGATCGATATCGGCCAGGGTCAGACCAGCATGGTTGAGGGCGCGCCGGCTGGCCGAAACCGGGCCATAGCCCATGGTCGAGGGGTCACAGCCGGTGACCGCCAGCGCACGGATGCGGGCGCGAATCGGTAGCCCCAGCTCGCGCGCGCGCTGCTCCGACATCACCAGCATCGCTGCTGCGCCATCGGACAGAGCCGATGAACTGCCGGCGGTGACAGTACCGTTGACCGGATCAAAGGCGGGCTTGAGCTGGGCCAGCGTCTCGACCGTGGTCTCGGGGCGGATCACCTCATCGTGCTTGACCAAGGTGAGGGCGCCATCGGCATCGTGGCCGGTCATGGCCAAGATTTCGCGGTCAAAGGCGCCGCTGAGGGTAGCGGCATGGGCGCGCTGGTGGCTGCGGGCGGCAAAGGCATCCTGGGCTTCGCGGCTGATGCCATGCAGCCGGCCAAGCAGCTCGGCGGTCAGCCCCATGGAGCCAGCGGCGCGGGCCACAGTGGTGGCCAGACCGGGGTGGAAATCGACGCCGTGGGTCATGGGCACATGGCCCATATGCTCGACGCCACCGATCAGGTAGGCGTCGCCAAGGCCGGCGCTGATGCGGGCCACCGCATCATGCAGAGCCTGCATCGACGAACCGCACAGCCGATTGACGGTGGTGGCCGGCACTGTGTGAGGAATGCCGGCCAGCAGCGCGGCGTTGCGGGCGATGTTAAAGCCCTGTTCCAGCGTCTGCTGCACGCAGCCCCAGATCACATCGTCCAGTGTCGCTGGCGCCAGCGCCGGGTTGCGGGCCAACAGCGCCTGCATCAGTCGCGCTGACAGATCTTCGGCGCGGGTGTGGCGAAATACGCCACCTTTGGAACGCCCCATGGGGGAGCGCAGACAATCGACAATAACAGCCTGATTCATGGTGTGGTCCCCCGCTTAGCGCGAATAAAAGGTGCGGTTGCTGTCGGCCATCTCCAGCAGCAGCTTGGGCGGCTGATAGAGCGGGCCGAGGTGCGCCAGCGCCTGGGCCTGGGCCAGATAGGCGGCAATGCCGGTTTGGTCCAGATAGCGGAACACGCCGCCGCGGAACGGCGGAAAACCGAGGCCATAGAGCAGGGCAATGTCGCCATCGGCCGGCGAGGCGATGATCTGCTCCTCCAGGCAGCGCACCGTCTCGTTGATCATCGGCACCATCAGCCGGGCGATAACGGTGGCGGCATCCGGCAGCTGCCCGCTGACGGTGCCGAGCAGCGCCAGCGCCGCCGGATCGGCCTGCTTCTGCGGCTTGCCCTTCTTGTCGGGCTGGTAGGCGTAAAAGCCAAGGCCGTTCTTCTGGCCGAAGCGTTTGGCGGCCACCATGCGGGCGATGGCGTTGTCGGCGCTGGCCGCCATCCGCTCCGGGTAGCCGGCGGCCATCACCGCCTGGGCATGGTGGGCGGTGTCGAGGCCAACTACGTCGAGCAGCAGGGCCGGCCCCATCGGCCAGCCAAACTGCTTCTCCATGATGGCGTCGATCTTGGCGAAATCAGCGCCTTCACCCACCAGCTGGGTGAAGCCGGCAAAGTAGGGAAAGAGCACGCGGTTGACGAAGAAGCCGGGGCAGTCGTTGACCACGATGGCGGTTTTGCCCATCTGTCCGGCCCAGCCGACCACGGCGGCGATGGCCGCATCGCTGCTGTGCGGGCCGCGGATCACCTCGACCAGCGGCATGCGGTGGACCGGGTTAAAAAAGTGCATGCCGCAGAAGCGCTCAGGCTGACGCAGCGCCGAGGCCAGCTCGCCGACGGGGATGGTGGAGGTATTAGTGGCGATCACACAGTTATCGCTCACTACCGCTTCAACCTCAGTTAAAACCTGACGCTTGATGTCGGCGCGCTCGACCACCGCTTCCACTACCAGCTGGCTGTCGGTCAGGCTGTGGTAGTGCAGGGTGGGGTCGATGCGGCCCAGCACCTGGGCCATCTCGGCGGCGCTCATGCGCCCCTTGTCGACCCGGCTCAGGAGGTGCTTGCCCGCTTCGTTCATGCCTAGTTCGAGCGCCGCATCGCGGATATCTTTCATCACCATGCGGGTGCCTTTAAGCGCCCCCT
>JAGOCY010000129.1 GCA_017998495.1 Corallincola sp. | reverse complement strand
CCTCTATCTGGCTCGCTGCGGCTGGTTTGCCCTGCTCATGGCCAGCGCTGTAACCCTCGATCTGCTGGCCGTGACCATCGGCGGTGTCGACAATTTCTGTGTCAGCCCTGCTTACCCGGCGCTGCTGGCCGCCTATGGCAGCCTGTGGCTGGCCGGGCGTCAGGCGGCCCAGGCGCTGAGCATCAGCGGTTTCAGTGGGCGCGCCCTGCTGGTCTGTTCGGGCTGGCTGCTGGCCGGCTTTGCCTGCTGCGAACTGCTCTCCAGCGGCAGTTTTTACCTGTTTTCCGGCCATTTCAGCCAGCCCAGCCTGAGTGAGTTCGGCCAGCGCCTGCTCGCCTATGGCCCGGCCAACTTGCAATCCCTCGCCCTCTACAGTGCTGGCGCGCTGGCCCTGCATGGGGCGCTGCAAGGTCTTAGTGTTGGCCGAAGGCTCAAAGCATGATCCGCCGTTGCCCGGCCCTGCTGATCACCGCCCCGGCGTCGGGCCAGGGTAAAACCACCATCACCGCCGCGCTGGCCATGGGTTACCGCCTGCGCGGCTTGCGGGTGCGGCTGTTCAAGACTGGGCCCGATTTCCTCGATCCGCAGCTGCTGGCCGCCGCCAGCGGTGGCCCCGTTGACCAGCTGGATCTGTGGCTGGCCGGCGAGCAGGGCTGCGCCGCCCTGCTGCATGAAGCGGCCGGCGATGCCGATCTGATCCTGATCGAAGGGGTGATGGGGCTGTTTGACGGCCCCGCGTCGGCCGCACACCTCGCCCGCCGCTTTGGCCTGCCACTGCTGGCGGTGATCGATGCCAGCCAGATGGCCCAGACCTTTGCCGCACTGGTCACCGGCCTCGCCTGCCATGATCCGCTGCTGCAGCTGTGGGGCGCCATCGCCAACCGTGTGGCCAGCCCCGGCCATGCCGCCCTGCTGGGTATGGCGCACGCACCGCAGCGCTTCGGTTATCTGCCCCAGTGTCCGGCCGCCGCTCTGCCCGAACGCCATCTGGGTCTGGTCGATGCCGCCAGCATTGGCGATCTGGAAACGCGGCTAGCAGCGGCACTGGCCGCCCTCCACTGGGATTTCAGCCAGCTGCCACCGACCGTCAGCTTTCCTGCCATCACTGCCGCCTCAGTGCCGCCCTGGCTGTCGGGGGTACGGGTGGCGGTGGCGCAGGACGCCGCTTTCTGCCTCTGCTACCCAGCCAGTTTGCGGCTGCTGGCCCAGCTCGGCGCCGAGCTGCGGCTATTCTCGCCGCTGGCTGGTGACTCACTGCCCGACTGCGATGCCCTCTATCTGCCCGGCGGTTACCCGGAGCTTTACCTGCAGCCGCTGGCGGCCAACCGCCCCTTGCTGGCCGCCATTCAAGCCCATCATGGCGCCGGCAAGCCGCTGTTGGCCGAATGTGGCGGCCTGCTCTATCTGGCCGACAGCCTGAGCAACAGCGCCGGCGAACAGGCGGCGCTGGCCGGCCTGCTCCCCGGCCACGCCCATGTGGGCGCGGCGCTGGTGGCGATCGGCTATCAGCAGGCCGAACTGGCTGAAGGGCCGGTGCGCGGCCACAGCTACCATCATGGCCAGCTAACCACCGCCCTGCAGCCAGCCACCTTTGGCCGGGGCGCCGATGGCAGTTCACTGGCCGAGCCGCTCTACCGTGATGGCCGGCTGCTGGCCAGCTTTATCCATGGCTACTGGCCCGCCACCCCGCTGACCCTGGCGCGCCTGCTTCACCCTCAGCCGGAGACTCTTGATGCATTCTGACCCCTGGCCCCAGCGCATCGTCTGCCTGACCGAAGAGACCACCGAGACCCTCTATCTGCTGGGCGAAGAGCAGCGCATTGTCGGCATCTCCGGCTTTACCGTGCGCCCGCCCGAGGCACGGCGCGACAAGCCCAAGGTGAGCGCCTTCACCTCGGCCAAGATCGACCGCATCCTCGACCTGCAGCCGGATCTGGTGCTCTGCTTTTCTGATCTGCAGGCCGACATTGCCGCCAGCCTCGGCAAGGCGGGGCTGGCAGTGCATCTGTTCAACCAACGCTCGGTGGCTGGCATCTTCGCCATGCTGCGCACCGTCGCCGCCCTCATCGGTCAGCCGGCCAAAGGCGAGGCGCTGTGCGCCGAACTGCAAGCCGGGCTGGAGCAGATCCGCGCCAGTGCCGCGCTGCTGCCACGCCGGCCGCGCGTCTATTTCGAAGAGTGGGATGAACCGCTGATCAGCGGCATCGGCTGGGTGTCAGAGCTGATTGAACTGGCGGGCGGCGACGACTGCTACGCCGAACTGGCCAGCTGCCACAGCGCCCGCGAGCGCATCATCGCCGATCCGGCCAGCGTCGTTGAGCGCCAACCCGACATCATCATCGGCAGCTGGTGCGGCAAGCGCTTCCGCCCCGAGAAGGTGGCCGCCCGCCCCGGCTGGCAGGCGATGCCGGCGGTGCGCGATGGCCAGCTGCACGAGATCAAATCCTGCGATCTGCTGCAACCCGGCCCGGCGGCCCTGACCGATGGCGTGCGCCAGATCCATGCGCTTATTCAGGCGTGGGCGGCCCGGTGATCTCGGCACTGACCATGACCGCTGCACTGCTCGTCGATCACTGGCTGGGCGAGCCCCGGCGCGCTCACCCCTTGGTTGGCTATGGCCGCTGGGCCAGCTGGCTGGAAAAGCACCTGCGCCAACCCTCATGGCCACCACTGGCGTTAACACTGAGCGGGTTGCTGGCGGTGGTGATCGCGGTGGTGCCACTCACGCTGGCTTGCGGCTGGCTGGTCAATTTGCCAACGGTCGGGCCCCTGCTGTCCTTGCTGCTGCTTTATCTGTGCATCGGCCAACGCAGCCTGCTCGACCATGCCCAGGCGGTGGCAACCCCCTTGCTGGCGGGCGATCTGACCGCCGCCCGTCAGGCGGTGGCGATGATGGTCAGCCGCGACTGCCGCCAGTTAGATAGCGCCGGCGTCGCTCGGGCCGCCGTGGAATCGGTGTTGGAGAACGGCAGCGATGCCACCGTTGGCGCCCTGTTCTGGTTTGCTGTGGGCGGCGCTCCGGCCGCTGTCGCCTACCGGCTGATCAACTGCCTGGATGCCATGTGGGGTTACCGCAATCCGCGTTTCCGCCATTTTGGCTGGGCAGCAGCACGCCTGGACGATCTGGTGAACCTGCTGCCGGCCCGGCTGACCGTGCTGCTCTACGCGCTCGCAGGCGACACCCGCACCGCCCTGCGCTGCGCGCGCCATCAGGGGCATCTGGCCAAGAGCCCCAATGGCGGCCCGGTGATGGCTGCCGGAGCTGGCGCTCTCAACCTGAGCGTCGGCGGTGGCGCCAGCTATGGCGGCCACTGGCTACCCCAGCCAGTGCTCGGCGCGGGGCCTGCGGTAACGGCGGCCGATATCGAACGTGCTGGCGCGCTGGTGCAGCGCGCCCTGGTACTGGGCGTCAGCGGCTGGCTGCTGCTCTCTGCCCTTTGCATGCTGCTTCAGGAGTAAACCCCATGATCGAGCACGGCGGACGTTTACGTCAGGCGGCACAAGAGTTCGGTATCCCCATCGGCCACTGGCTGGATCTGTCCACCGGCATCAGCCCTCACAGCTGGCCACTACGGACGCTGCCGGAGCGCTGCTGGCAGCGTTTGCCGGAGGACAATGACGGGCTGGAGCTGGCCGCTGCCGGCTATTACGGCAGCCCGGAGTTGTTGCCGGTTGCTGGCTCGCAAGCCGCCATACAGGCGCTGCCCCGATTACGCCCCCCCTGCCGGGTCGGGGTTGTCAGCCCCGGCTATGCCGAGCACGCTGCCGGTTGGCGTGCCGCCGGGCATCAGGTTGAGTTGCTGCACAGCGCGGACCTTGAAGCCCGCTTGCCGCAGCTGGATGTGCTGGTGGTGATCAACCCCAACAACCCCACCGGCGAACGCTTTGCCCCCCCGGTGCTGCTGGCCTGGCGCGCCCAGCTTGCCGCCCGTGGTGGCTGGCTGGTGGTGGATGAAGCCTTTATCGACTGCACGCCAGCCAGCTCTCTGGTGCCACGCTGTCCGCTAGCGGGGCTGATCGTGTTGCGATCGCTGGGCAAATTTTTTGGTCTGGCCGGGGCGCGTGTTGGTTTTGTCTGGGCCGAAGCGAGCTTGCGCAGGGCACTGGCCGAGTTGTTGGGCCCCTGGGCCATCAGCGGGCCTGCTCGGCAGCTGGCGATGCAGGCGCTGGCCGATCAGGAGTGGCAGCACAAGGCCCGGCTACGCCTGCTCAACGAAGGGGCGCAGCTGGCCGAACTGCTGATCCGGGTCGGGCTGCGACCACAAGGAGGCACGGCCCTGTACCAATGGGTAACCCTGCCCGCCGCCGCCGATCTGCACCGGGCGCTGGCCCGACAGGCCATTCTGGTGCGACTGTTCACCGAACCCGCCAGTCTGCGCTTTGGCTTGCCTGGCGACCGCAGCGCCTGGCAACGGCTGGAGCAGGGACTCACGGCCGCCATCAACGGTCACCAAGATGGCAATTGCGCCGCAAGCACCTAAAAAACTGCCGGCAACAGCCGGCAGTCTGAACGGAGTCTGATCTGCGCTTATTCCGCCTTGGCGGGTGCGGCCAGCCAGCGGTAGATCACCACCCCGACCACAGCGCCCACCAGCGGCGCAACCCAGAACAGCCACAGCTGGGCCACCGCCCAGTCGCCAACAAACAGCGCCACGCCGGTGCTGCGCGCCGGGTTAACCGAGGTGTTGGTGACGGGAATGGAGATCAGGTGGATCAGGGTCAGGGCCAAACCTATAGCGATCGGGGCGAAGCCCGCCGGCGCCCGCTTATCGATGGCCCCCATGATGATCAGCAGGAAAGCGGCGGTCATCACCACCTCACAAACGGCGGCAGACACCAGCCCATAGCCACCCGGCGAATGGGCGCCATAGCCGTTGGAGGCAAAGCCGGCCGTGACATCAAAGCCCGCCTTACCGCTGGCGATGAGATAAAGCACCGCCCCGGCCAGCACCCCACCTACCACCTGGGAAACCACATAGGGCAGCAGCTCTTTAGCGGGTAAACGACCACCCACCACCAGCCCCAGCGACACCGCCGGGTTGAGATGGCAGCCCGAGATATGGCCAATGGCAAAAGCCATGGTCAGTACCGTCAAACCAAAGGCCAGCGATACCCCGGCCAGGCCGATGCCCACCTCGGGAAAGGCCGCCGCCAGCACCGCGCTGCCGCAACCACCGAGAACCAGCCAGAAGGTGCCGAACAGTTCGGCGCCACAACGTTGAACCAGTGAACTCATCCTGTGATCTCCTTGCCCATGAGGTAAAACACCGGCCAACGGCTGTCAGCCAGCAGCAGTCCCTAATGCTTGGACGGCAGCTTGCGTATAGGGTGACTACGACTGATGACGTTTTTTTGAACATGGCAGAGCCGCCAATTGCGAGCTTGGTCGCTTGGCGCTGGCAGGTGCATGCGGCTGGGCCGCTGACGCATCGCCACCGCAGGTG
>JAGOCY010000128.1 GCA_017998495.1 Corallincola sp. | reverse complement strand
GGGCAGCGACTCAACAAAGTGAATCGTCTCCGGAGTGGCGATCCGCCCCAGCTCGTGAGCCACATGCTCCTTGAGCTCACTCTCCAGCGCCTTGTCGCCACTGGCCCCGGTTTTCAGGATCACATAAGTGTGAATGGCGTTGCCTTTGACCTCATGGGGCAGACCGATGGCGGCAGCCTCAGACACCGCGCGGTGGCTGACCAGGGCGCTTTCGATCTCGGCGGTGCCGAGGCGATAACCGGAGACTTTAAGCACCTCATCCATACGGCCGATCACCCAGATGTAGCCATCGCTATCCACCTTGGCGCTGTCGCCTGCCTTGTAGTAGCCCTTGCTCTGGTAATCGCCCCAGTAAAGCTCGGCGTAGCGCTGGTCATCCTTAAAGATGGTGCGCGCCATCCCCGGCCAGGGGTTCTTGATCACCAGCTTGCCCTCTTCGCCCACCGGCACCTCATTGCCCTGCTCATCCACCACCCCCACTTCGTTACCAAAGAATGGCCTGGTGGCCGAGCCCGGTTTGAGCGGGGTGATCGGCAGCGGGCAGATCATGAAACCGCCGGTTTCGGTCTGCCACCAGGTGTCGATGATCGGGCAACGGCTGCCGCCGATCACTTCATAGAACCAGCGCCAGGCCTCTGGGTTGATCGGCTCACCGACCGAGCCGAGCAGGCGCAGGCTGGTCAGATCGTGGCGGCTGGGCCAGCGGTCGCCATAGCGCATCAGGCCGCGAATAGCGGTCGGCGAGGTGTAGAGGATGTTGACCCCATACTTCTCCACCATCTGCCACCAGCGGTTGGGATAGGGGTAGTTGGGCGCCCCCTCATACATCAGCATGGTGGCGGCGTTGATCAGCGGGCCGTAGACCATGTAGCTGTGGCCGGTGATCCAGCCCGGATCGGCAGCACACCACCAACGGTCGTCAGGCTTGATGTCGAAGGCCATGCGGTGGGTGGTGCTGGTGTAGACCTGATAGCCGCCATGGGTATGGATCAACCCCTTGGGTTTACCAGTGGTACCCGAGGTGTAGAGGATGAACAGCATATCTTCGCTGTCCATCATCTCGGTATCGCACTTGGGCGAGGCAATGGGCAGGGCCTGCAGATCGTGGTACCAGAAGTCGCGCTCGCTCTCCATCGCCACATCCAGGCCGTTGTTGCGCACGCAGATGCACACCTCGATGGTCGGGCTGCGCTGCATCGCCTCATTGGCGATGCTCTTGAGATCGGTGGGCTTGCCACGGCGAAAACCGCCATCGGCGGTCACCAGCACCCGGCTGTTGGCGTCCTCGATGCGTGCTGCCAGCGCCTCGGTGGAGAAGCCGCCATAGACCACGCTGTGGGCGGCGCCGATCTTGGCGCAGGCGAGCATGGCAAACACCAGCTCGGGGATCTGTGGCATGTAGATGGTGACGATGTCACCTTTGCGCACCCCCATACTTTTGAGTACGTTGGCGAACTGACAGACCTCACGGTTGAGGGCGTGATAGGAGAAGGTGCGCACCGCGCCGCGTTCGCTCTCCCAGATGATCGCCAGCTTGTTGCGGGTCGCGCTCTTGAGATGACGGTCGATGGCGTTGTGCACGATGTTGCATTTGGCGCCGACGAACCATTTGTAAAACGGCGGCTTGCTGTCATCCAGCACCTGGGACCAGGGCTGATACCAGCCCAGCTCGTTGGCCTGCTCGGCCCAGAACCCCTCACGATCGCTGATCGAGCGCTGATAGAGGCTGTCGTAGTCCTGGATGTTGGCCTGGGCCACCACCTCATCGCTCGGATAAATCAGTTTGTCACTCATCTGCTGCTCCCCTGGCTCAGATCATCTTTCCGTAGTCGGAAATGTTTTATGCAAAAGCAGCCAAGAATAGACCCTTGTGACCCTGATGAGCAGCTCGCCCGTATCTACGAAATGAGAGCCGGTTAACAGCCCGGGGCAAAAACCGGGCCTGCTTCCGGCTGCCACCCTGGAGTCTGGTTCATGTCCGCCATCATTCATGGCCTGTGGCAACTGCAGATGGACGGCCGGCTATTGCGGCTAACCCTTACTGGCGCCTTTAACTGTGCCGGGGTCAAGGCCCTGCACGCCGAGGCGGCGGTCCTATTGGCTAGCCACGGGCAGCAGGGGCTCAGTCCACCGTTGGCCGCCTTGGTGGCGCTTGACCATTGGCAGCTGACCACGCCCGACAGCAATCAGGCCCTGCAGCTGATGTTTCAGCGTATCGCCGCCAGTGGCTTTACCCATGTGGCTTACTGCGGCGCCAGCCGGCTGCGGCAGCAACTGCTGGAGCGCTGCTGGCAAGAGATCAAGGGGGTTCACCGCCACTATGCGACAACCGCCAGTGATGCCTGCCACTGGCTACAGGCCGCCGGTTTCAGCGAGGCCAGTAGCAGCGACTAGGCGCGCCCGCCATCTGCCGCTATTCTTGCGGCCACATTGCAGCAGGAATAACCCATGTCTGTCGTTGCCCGTCGTCTGTTGCTGACCGTGGTGATCGCCCTCGCCTTGGCCGCATTGGTGTGGCTGCTGTGGCCGGCAGCCGAGCAGGCTGAACCCAGTGCCGAGCAGGAGTTCAACGCCCTGGTAGCTGCCGCCGCCATGCAGGCGGTGGGCGAAGAGGCTAGCGACGAGGATGTAGCCAAACGCTCCACCGAGATCCCGGTGTTCACTGGCCGCCTGAAAACGCCAGCCAGTGGCGACTGGCCACAGATCATGGAGCGGCGCGTGGTGCGGGTGGTGGTGCCTTACAGCCGCACCTTCTTTTACAACGATAACGGCCAGACCCGCGGCATTAGCGCCGATCTGCTGGCCGAGCTCGAGCGCTACCTCAACAAGACCTTCAAAACCAAACGCAAACCGATCACGGTGATCGCCATCCCGGTTAACCGCGACCACCTGCTGCCAGCGGTGCAGGCGGGTATCGGTGACATCGCCGTGGGCAACCTGACCATGACCGATGAACGGCTGGCCAATGTCGACTTTGTGCCTTTTACCGGCATGACCGTCAACGAGCTGGTGGTCAGCAGCAGCGATCTGCCAGCCATGACCAGCGAACTGGAGCTGGCTGGCCAGGAGGTGGCCGTGCGCCGCTCCAGCAGCTATCACGCCAGTCTGGTGACCCTCAACGAGCGGCTCAAAAGCGCCGGCAAAAAGCCGGTGACCATCATCAGTGTGCCGGAAGAGCTGGAGGATGAAGATCTGCTGGAGATGGTGGACGCCGGCCTGCTTAATCTGACCGTGGTCGATGACTGGAAATACCAGCTGTGGCATCAGGTCTACGCTGGCATCACCAGCCATGATGCGCTGGTGCTACGCCGTGACGCCCAGATCGGCTGGGCGATCCGCAAAGAGAGCCCGGAGCTGGCCAAGGTACTGGCTGGCTTTATGGCCAAGGCGGAAAAGCAGGGGTTACGTCAGCTCAAGTTTGCCGAGTACCAGAAGCGCTTTACTCGCCTTGGTAAAGCCGCCGGTCAGGATGAATGGCAGAAGGTCGACCAGACGTTGGCGCTGTTTGAAAAATTTGGTGGCCAGTATGACTTCGACCACCTGCTGTTGCTGGCCCAGGGCTATCAGGAATCGCGGCTGGATCAGAAGGCCCGCTCCGCCGCTGGCGCTATTGGCGTCATGCAGCTGCTGCCGGCCACCGGCAAATCGATGCAGGTGGGTGATATCGGCCAGATGGAGAACAACATTCACGCCGGCGCCAAATACCTGCGCCATCTGAGCGACGACTACTTCAACGATCCAGCCATCGATGCCACCAACCGCGCCTTCTTTGCTCTGGCCGGTTACAACGCCGGCCCCAATGCCATCAACCGTATGCGCCGCATCGCCGCCAACCAAGGGTTGGACCCCAACCGCTGGTTTGGTCAGGTGGAGGTGGTCACTGGCCAGAAGATCGGTATTGAGCCGGTGCGCTATGTGCGCAACATCGTCAAATACTATGTCGCTTACCGCCAGATGCTCGACCGCCAGCAGGCCAAGGCCAAGACGTTGGAGCAGATGAAGCAGTGACGCTCAGGTGCTGAATATGACAACGGCGGGCTTTGGCCCGCCGTTGTCGTCTGAGCACACAACCATTAGCGTCGGCGGTAGCTGACAAAGCGGTAAGGGTGAGGATTGCGCGCATCAGCGTCGTGGGCTTCGGCCGCCACCTGTTGCCACTGCTGCAGCGGCCAGTGCGGAAAGAAGGCATCGCCGCCCTCTACCGCGCAATCAACCTCGGTCAGCTCCATACGTGTCGCCAGCGGCAGAAACAGCTGATAGATCTGGGCGCCACCGATCACCATCACCTCATCCACAGCGCCAGCCACCAGCAACGCGGCCTGAGGCAGGGTGACGACTGTGGCCCCCGCTGCTTCGAAGCTGGCATCGCGTGACAGCACGATATTGTGGCGACCGGGCAATGGCCGCCCCAGTGACAGCCAGGTCAGCCGCCCCATGATCACCGGCTTGCCGAGGGTCAGCGCCTTGAAATGGGCCAAGTCCGCCGGCAGATGCCAGGGCAGGCGGTTATCGCGGCCGATGACCCGGTCATGGCCCATGGCAGCGATCAGGGTGATCTCCATCGCGCGTTCTCCTTGCTCAGACCACCGGCTTGCGCCGGCTCATCACCATTTGCGGCAGGGCCACCCCGGCCGCCAGCGCGGCGAGAATGGCAGTGCCCTTGAGGGCATTTTGCAGGGTCGTCATCAGCAGCTCGGGCGAGGCGGTCTCACCCAGGTTGATCTTCACCAGCCCGACCATGGCGCCGAAGATATATTTGCCCGGGATCATCGGGATCACCGCCGGCACCGAGAAACACTGTTGGGGCACCGCCTTGCGCCGCGACCAGTGAATGGCCAGCGAGCCGATCAGCACCGCCACACAGAAGCTGGCCAGCTCGATCGACATCCCACACTCAGTCAGCAGCAACCGCACCGCGTGGGCCATGGCCCCAGCCAGGGCGCAATACTTGAGCAGCCGTGGCGGCACGTTGAACAGCATGGCAAAACCAATGGCCGGAATGGCGGCAAAAAAGGCGTCATCCACCAGTTTGAGCACCAGGCTGGTCAGATCCATCCCCACACCCCCGTCAGATTCATCGCCAGCAGAATGCCCAGGGCCACACAGGTAGAGAGCAGCAGGGCGAAGGTCCAGCGCGCCAGGCCGACATTGACATGGCCTTTGACCATATCGGAGATGGCGTTCATGAAGGGAAACCCGGGTACCAGCAGCAGCACGCTGGCCACCATCGCCAGCTGTGGCTTGTCACCCAGGCTGAAGGCCGGCGCCAGCGCGGCAATGCTGGTGGCCACGGCCGCAGCCACGGTGAAGTTGATCAGTGGACTGAAATGCTTGTGGGCGATCTCCTGGCGCACCAGCATGGCCACCGCCGAGGCGATAAAGGTGATGGCAAACACTGGCCAGTCGCCCCCCGCCAGGCGGCTGAAAGCGGCACAGGAGAGGCCGAT
>JAGOCY010000127.1 GCA_017998495.1 Corallincola sp. | reverse complement strand
ATGCTCCACAGTCATCGCAGGCAAACAGCCAGTGCTGTTCACCGCATTTTAGAGCACCCGTGGCACCAGCCTGGATCTGCCAATTGCAGCGCTGTTCACCGTAGCGTGCCGAGCCTTCCAGCTGGCAGGGAGCTAGTTGGTAGTGGTCATGTAGGGTTTTACTGTCGACCACCCTCGCGCGCGTAAAGAACTCGGCCGCGTCTGCGTGCTGCAACGGCAGATCGGCAGTTGTGCATTGCTGGGGGGCCGACGACGTGAAGTCATCGGCATAGACCTCTGCCAAACGCTCGGGCGCAAAGCTGTCCTGGCCGCAGCCGCCAAGCCAGACCAGCAGTCCAATGACTGGCAGCAACTTCACCATACAACATCAATGGTGAGCGGGGCATTCGTCATCGCAGAGCATCCTTGCCTCGGTTTGTGAGCCAAGGGACGCTAGCACCCAAGGGCGCTCATCTGCAGTGAATCAAGTCACAATCTCTTGGGCCGCTGCATTAGCCCCCCTCCACGCAGCGGCAGAGCACGGCATCAGGGCCGGTGGGGGGCGAGGTGACAGGAGGCCACCGAGAGCGAGCCTGGTACATGGATCTACCGTCGAGCGGCCCACCAACAGCACCGGAACAGGCCACGAATAGCAATAGCGCTGCTCTACCGGGCCGCCGGTGGGTGCAGTGAGGGCGTGCGGCAACGGCCTTCCTGCCCATCACGTGACGGCGGTACCTTGCATCCGGGCGCGCAGGCGCAATCTACCGCCACGCAGTGGCAGTCTGCAGCGCAGCCACAACTACCGCGTAGCGGTACAAAACACGCCGTGCCGCAGGCGTATCCGCCTGCGCAGCAGGCACCATTACCCCGGCCCGCACTTGACAACGACCAGTGAACAGGCGACAAGCCTGAACGCCCGTAGCCGGCCATTACCTTGTCATCACTAATGGTGATCGTGCTGGCGTGCTAACTGGAGGTAACCATGGCCTGGATCTATCTGGTACTGGCTGGCCTGTTTGAGATTGGCTGGCCGGTTGGTTTGAAAATGGCGCAAAACCCCGACAGCCGCTGGTCTGGCATTGCCCTGGCGGTGGCCTTTATGGCGGTCAGCGGCTGGCTGCTGTGGCTTGCTCAGCGCCAGATCCCCATTGGCACCGCCTATGCGGTGTGGACCGGCATTGGAGCGGCCGGCACCTTTATGGTCGGGGTGCTCTACTACGGCGACCCCAGCTCCATTGCCCGTTACTTAGGGGTAGCTTTGATTGTGGCCGGCGTGGCCACCCTCAAGCTGGCCCACTAGCACCGCCCTCGGCATGTCGCCAAGCGCTCGGCACTGGAGATCACCGATGAAGACCCCATTTGCCTATCTGCTGCTTGCAGCCCTGGCCTCGGCGCCGACCGCCGCACCAGCCGCCGATACCGATCCTTATGCGGTCAGCCCGCTGGCCGTCGCCATCGGCCAGCAACCGGTGGGCGAGCAGCTGCTGCGCTGGGTGCGCTACAGCAGCGAGTCGGAATATCCCTGCCTGCGGGTTGAACTGCTAGCCACCCCGACGCTGGAGCTGCTGGAGCAGCAGGAGATCTGCACCCTGCCCGGCCCCAACGGCCAGCCGCTAGATCTGCGCAGCGACGTGGCCAGTGTCGATTTTGCCGACCTGGCCATTATCAACGGCCGGGTACGTTTTGCCGCCGAACTGATGCCGCTGGGCGGCGGTACCCTTAACTGGTACTGCGAGGTCAAAGTGACAGACGGCCGCCTGCAACCGCTGAGCTGCCTGCCACCCTTGCAGTAAGTAGCGGTTATCCTGCCTCACCCTGTCTTCGCTCACCCCTTGATCACCACCCGCACGGCGCCAGTCACCCCACGGCCAGCCGGGCGTAAGGGTTGAGTCGCCTGGACGGCGACGAAAGCCACTAAGGCACAGGGACGTTACTTTGTGGCGACCCCGTAGCCCGGCAGAACGGACAACAGTTATCGATGGTGGTGATCGTTGGGGGCCGCCGGTGGGTGCAGGGAGGCCGTGCGGAAACGGCCTTCCTGCTCGTCGTGGAGGGGGCGAAACCCCTCCATCTGCTGCGGCGCAGCCGCAATCTGCCGCCACGGAGTGGCATCTACCGCGCCGCAGGCGCATCGCAATGCTCGACCAGCGCCAACGACTGGCGCTACCCCCCTAGTCCTTGTCCGCCAGCATCAACTCGCGGATCAGCGATACCGGGGCACTGCCGTAACTCAGGAACTGGTTGTGAAAGGCCTTGAGGCTGAACGCCTCGCCCTGCTTGGCTTTGAGCTCCTCGCGGAAGGCGTAGATCGCCTGATAGCCGCTGAAATAGCTGGCCAGCTGCACCTGGCTTAGGGTGGCGCGGCGCCATTTGCCCTTGGCTTCCGCCTCTTCCTGAAAGGCTTCATCCATCAGCAGCGCCAGCCCATCGGCTTCGCTCAGCCCCTGCACATGCAGCTCGTAGTCGAGGATGGTGTTGACCACCGCGCGCAGGTTCCACTTGTAGTACATCAGCCACAGCTCCGGCTGGTCGTTGCCGTAGCCCTGCTCCAGCATCATCCGTTCGCTGTAGACCGCCCAGCCCTCGATCATGGCGCCGTTGCCAAACAGCGCCTTGACCAGACTGGGCGAGTGGTTGGCGTGGATCAGCTGGGTGTAATGGCCGGGAATCGCCTCATGGATATTGAGGATCTGCATGGTGTAGCGGTTGTACTCACGCAGGTGGCTCTGCTGCAGCTCGGGCGCCATGGCGGTGACAGGCGACACGTTGTAATAGGTGTTGGCGCTGCTGGCAAAGGGGCCGGGCGCTTCAATGGAGGCCACCGAAAAGCCGCGTTGATACTCGGGGGTCTCGCGTACCACCAGAGGTTTGTCCGGGTCGACATCCATCAACTGATTGGCGATGACAAAGGCCTGCAGTTCGGGGATCTGGGCCTGAACCTCAGCGACAAAACCTTCGGGGGTGGCGTGGGTGTCGGCCACCTTGGCCAGCACCGCGCGGATGCGCGCCTTGGCTTCCGCTGGCTGCGGCGTATCGGCCAGATACTTGGGCCACAGGGCGATGGCCAGCCGGTCCATCTCGGCGTGCAGCCGGGCTTTCTCGGCCAAAGCCCGCTCATGGATCGCCTTGCCACTGAAATCGGCGTTGATATCCAAGGCGAACTTCTGTTCATAGCGTGCTTCACCGATGCGGAAGTCGCGCGCCTGCCCGGCTTCCAGCGCCGGCAACTGCGCCTCCAGCGCGCCGATGTAGCCGCTCACCGCCTGCTGGGCGGCGCTGTTGCGCTCGTTCAGGCTGCTCTTGGCGTCGTTACTCAGGGTCGATTCAGCAATGGCCTTGGCCAGCGGGCCAGCCAGCAGATTCAAAACACCGCGATGCTGCTCGATGGCCAGGCGGGTCTGCGGCAACGCCGGCCGGTTGAGATTGGCCTGGGCCGCCTGATAGTAGGCCGGTACCCGCAGCAACCGCTCGCCGATGGCGGTGAGGCGCTGCTCGATGGGGGCGTAATCGGTGCCGAGGATCAGATCGATGGCGCTGGCGATGTTGTAGCGCGACGGGTCCCATTCATGGTCGCGAAACTGCTCGCGGTACCACTGGCTGGACTTGAGCTGGTTGTCGAGGATCGCCCAGTCACCACGATTGGTGGCGTTGAGACGGGCCGGGTCAAAGCTGTCGAGCCTGGCCCGCTGCTCATGCTCAAACGCAGCCACCGCCCCCAACTGGCCAAGATCCAGCACCGTCAGCTGGTTGGCAAATTCATAACGGCCGGCGAACAGCCCCGCTTCCGGCCATAGCCGCCAGTAGGCGTCGAGATACTGTTGCTTGTACTGGTCGAAAGCCAGATTGATATCGGCAGCAGCGCTGGCTGGCGCGGCCACACTGCCGGCCGACGAAGTCGCCGCCTGCTCACACCCGGCCACCATCAGTGCCACGGCCAGCGCCGCGATGGTCATCTTGTTGCTCATGCCCTGCCCCTGTCGCAATCAAGGCCACAGCTTAAAGGCATGGGGATCGCCAAGCCATGGCCGGCGACACGACCGCCCGCCACCCACTGTCAAGACTGGTGGCCAGTGACAGTTACTACGGGCAGCGGCAACCAAGCGCTTCGGTCAGAGCCTCGGCCCGCGACAGCGTGGCCCTGCCTCGCACCCGCAACAGGGTGACCCAGTGGGGTCCGCTTTCATCGACAGCGGCAAAGCGCGCCTGCACCTCGTGGCTGCGATAGTTGGCCAAGGCGCCGACAAAGGCGACGGTGAACAGCAGTAACGCCAGATAGATGGCCATAGCCCCCAGAAACATCGCCAGCGCCCAGCCAACGGCTGACCACTGCAGGCCACACAGTAACGCCCGCTGCAAGTGTTGAGGCCAGCGCAGCGTGCGCAAACGCACGTCGGTGATACGCGCCAGCGGGTAACGATCTTTGCCAATCACCAGCCACTGCGGTCCCAGCTGAAATCCCTTCACATATCCTCCGATGAACGCCTTGGACGCGCTAGCGCACCGCTTTCAGTACCACAAACTTGGGGGTAGCGGCGATGGTGGTGCAGTTGCCGAACAGCTCCTGCAGCCGCACGTGATAGCCCAGATGGCGGTTGGCCACCAGCCACAATTCGCCGCCGCTGACCAGCGCCCGGTGGGCCTGCTGGAACATGCGCCGGGCGATGTAATCACCCACCACCTGCTGCTGATGAAACGGCGGGTTGCACAGTACCCGGTCAAGGCTGGCGGCCGGCTGCCCCTCCAGCCCATCGCTGGCGCGCATGGTCACCGGCCGCTCGCCCAGCGCCGCCTGCCAGTTGTCGCGGGCCGACTGCAACGCCATATAGGATTCATCAACCAGCGTCAGCTCGGCTTCGGGGTTGGTCAGGGCATAGCAGATGGCGAGGATACCGTTGCCACAGCCGAGATCGGCCACCCGCAGCGGCCCCCGTTCCTGGGGCAGATGGGGCAAGAACGCCCGGGTGCCGATATCCAGCCCCTCGCGGCAAAAGACGTTGGCGTGGTTGACCAGCATCAGCGCCGGCTGATCCAGCTGGTAGCGGCTGGGATAGGGCGAGACTGGCTGCGGCCGGGGTTCTGGCGTGGCCCACAACAGCCGCGCTTTTTTCACCGCCAGCGACGCCTGCAGCGGGCCGATGTAGCGCGCCAGCAGCTCACCAGCGGCGCGCGGTAGATGCTTGATCATCGCCCCGGCTACCAGCCGCGCCCCCGGCGCCAGCTGGCCATGCAGGCGGATCAGCTGCTCTTCAAACAGGGCCAGGGTCTTGGGTACCCGCATCAGCACCCAGTCGAAGGGGCCTGCCAGCGCCTCGCTGGCCGGCACAAAACTGACCGCATCAGCAGCGAGGCCCGCGCGGGCCAAATTGTCCTGCAGTGCCTGATAGGCGAGGTGAGAATCGCCGCTGGAGACCACCCGGGCGTGGCCCGCCAGGCTGACCGCCAGCGCGCCGAAGCTGTCATTCACCACCAGCACCCGACAGCCGGGCGCCAGCTCAAGACGG
>JAGOCY010000126.1 GCA_017998495.1 Corallincola sp. | reverse complement strand
CCTTCAGGCGCAGTGGCAAACAGCTGCGGATGGTAAACGCCGATCCCGGCAAAGGTGAGGCTGGGTTCACCGGGTCGGCGATCATTGACCCGGCCATCGACCAGGCGGAAATCGCCAGCCGGATGGTGTTCGGGGTTATCCACCAGCAGCAGATGAGCCAGATCCCCTGCGGCTAACGCCCCGATCAGCAGTGCCGGGTCAAAGTCACACCAGATATCGCCGTTGATCACCGCAAAGGGAGCGCTGCCCAACAGCGGCAGAGCGCGGGCAATACCGCCGCCAGTTTCCAGTGCCTCCCCCTCGGCGCTGTAATGGATGGTAACGCCGAAGCGCGCCCCATCACCCAGATAGTCCTCAATCTGGTGCCCCAGCCAGGCGTGGTTGATCACCAGCTGGGTCAAGCCCGCCGCCGCCAGCCGCTCAATGTGATGCACCAGCAGCGGCTTGCCCGCCACCGCCAGCAGCGGCTTGGGGGTGTGATCGGTGAGCGGCCGCATACGCTCGCCACGACCGGCCGCCAACACCATCACCTGCATCGACTTAGCCCCCACACTTGGTCTCGATCAGCGGCCAGATATCAGCCTTGAGCCAGTCGATCACCGGCTGCAACTCCGGATAGTGGCTGCCAACACTGAGGATGTAGCCGACGGTACGGGGGATGTCGGCAATATAGCCGGGCTTGCCATCACGGTGGAGCAGGCGGGCAAAGATGCCAGCGGCCTTGAGATGGCGCTGCATGCCCATCAGATCAAACCAGCGGCGGAACTGGGCGGCGTCGCCGACATCGCTGCGGCCGGCAGCCAACAGCAGTTGGCGGAACCCTTCCAGTTCGGCGTAGACCAGCTCATCCGGCCAGGCCACATAGCAATCGCGCAGCAGCGACACAGCGTCATAGGTGATGGGGCCCACCACCGCATCCTGAAAATCGATGACGCCAATGCCACCATCCACCAGCAGCATCAGGTTGCGCGAGTGGAAATCGCGGTGCACCCCCACCTGCGGCTGCTCCAGGGCGTTAGCCACCAGCAGATCCGTCAGCTGTTGCCACAACGTATGGCCATCGGCATCCAGCTGGTACCCGAGCTGGCGCGGCAGCAGCCAGTCGGAGAACAGGGCCATTTCGCGGCGCAGCATCGCCTCGTCATACAGCGGCAGTTCGCCATCAGCAGTTGCGGTCACCTGCTGGATCGCCGGCACCACCGCCAGCGCCCGCCGATAGAGATTACGCGCCTGGCCCACATCCGACAGCAGCGGCAGCAACAACTGGTCACCAAAATCACGCAGCCACAGAAAGCCCTGCTCCAGGTCGCGGGCATGAATAGTCGGCACCTGCACCCCCACCGCCAGATAGGCGTCGGCCAGCGCCGCAAAGGGGCGACAGTCCTCATGGCTGGGCGGTGCATCCATGGCTACATGGCTGCTGCCCGCATGTTGGAAGCGGAAATAGCGGCGAAAACTGGCATCGCCAGAGACCGGCCGCAAACTAACCGGGCTGCCACTGCGGTCGCTGAGCCAGGCGCCAAGCGCTTGCTGACGCTCGGCAAGTTGAGAAGGGGTAAGGGGAATGAGGGTCATTGCAGGATTACGCCAACCAAGAGTTTCGCTAATATACCACCGCGTTTTGGTCGCCGGTCAGTGGTGACCGATCTAGGATGAGGGGGCTGCGTGCGGAGATCGGTCTGGACACTGGTGCTGATGGCCACCGGGCTGTTGCCTGCGCCTGGCCATGCTGCAGATGAAGGGCTGGCCCAATGTGCCTTTCCGGCCAACCCGGCCCCCCCCAGCGCCGACGACGACCAGCGTCTGACCATTGATGCCGACCGCAGCGAACTGTGGCAGGACGGCCGCGCCAACTTCAGTGGCGATGTGTCGGTGAGCCGCGGCAGCTACCGGCTGAGTGCCGATGATCTGACGCTAAGCAGCGATCGCCAGCAATTCAGTGCCCAGGGCGGCATCACCCTCGACAGCAGTCAGCTGCATGTCGACAGCGACCGGTTGTTGACCAACAGCGACGACGGCAGCGCCACCCTGATCAACTCCCGCTACCACTTTTACGGCCGCCAGGGCCACGGCCAGGCACAAGAGCTGACCCTCTACCGCAGCCAGGATGTGACCATGAAGGAGGGCAGCTTCACCACCTGCCCCCCCGGCAACCACAGCTGGCGAGTCAGTGCCGAGGAGATCCGCATCGACGGCAGCAGCCAGATGGCCGAGCTGGAGTCGGGCTGGTTTTACATCCATGAGATGCCGGTGCTTTATCTGCCCTACTTCACTATGCCGGTTGGTGACCAGCGCAAGAGCGGCCTGCTTTACCCCAGCATCACCTCCAGTTCCAAGCGCGGTCTCGATATCGAGCAGCCGATCTACTGGAATATCGCCCCCGACATGGACGCGACCATCAGCCCCCGCTACATGAGCAAGAAAGGGGCGCAGCTGCTGACCGAATTCCGCTACCTGACCGAAACTCACCGTGGCCGTTCGGTGGTGGAGTACCTGCATCGTGACCGCGAACTGGACAGCAACGATGCCCGCTATCTGCTCCATTACGACCATCAGGCCCAGTGGAACGATCACCTGCGCGCCGGTATCGATTTCAGCCAGGTCAGCGACGACAACTACCTCAACGACATCGGCTCCGATGTCGCCTCGTCCACCAGCAACCGGCTTGAGCGCAACGCCTTTATTGGCTACCTCGATCATGATTGGCGCAGCAGCCTGACCATCAGCGACTATCAGGTGTTCGGCTCTGGGGCCTTGCCCTATCGCGAACTGCCACGGGTCGATTTCAGCTATGCACCGCAGCGCCGCTGGTATGGTCTGGCCCCCGATCTGGATCTACAGCTGGTCCAGTTTGCCGGCAACGACGCCGAGCAGGACTCCGCCAGCCGCTTGCACCTGGAACCAGGTGTCACCCTGCCGTGGGCCGCTCCCGCTGGCCATCTGGAACTGGAAGGGCGGCTCTATCAGACCTTCTACCACCAGACCAGCAATGACCCGGCCCTGGCCAGCTCGGTCAGCCGCACCCTGCCCTTTTTCCGTGCCGAAGGGCAGCTTAACTTCGACCGCGAAGGCAGCTACAACGGCCGCTCCTATACCCAAACTCTGGAGCCACGGCTGCAGTACCTCTATGTCCCTTATGAAAACCAGGACGAGATCGGCCTGTATGACACTAACACCCTGCCCACCAGCTATGACGGCCTGTTCCGCACCCGCCGCTTCGCCGGTTGGGACCGCATCAGTAACGCCGATCAGCTGACCGCCGGTGTTACCTCGCGGCTGCTTGACCGTGGTAGCGAAGAGCGGGCCAACATCAGTGTCGGCCAGATCTTCTTCTTTGATGCGCCGCGCGTCGCCCTCGATCCTAACGAACGGCTAAACGACGAAAGCCAGAGTGATGTCGCCAGCGACCTCAACCTGTGGCTGGGCGATCACTGGTACTTTCAGAACCGCTTGCAGTTTGACAACTGGAATGGCGGCCTGCTTTACAACGGCACTGTGCTTGATTACCGCACCGCAGATGGCAAGGGTGTCCAGCTCAGCTACCGCGACCTGCCGCGCATCACCCCCACCGATGCCGTCAAGCAGGCAGGCATTACCGGGCTGTGGCCGCTGAGCGACCATTGGCGCACCGTGGTCAGCCTGCAGCGCGATCTGGTGCTGGATCGCAGCATCGAAGTGTTTACCGCCCTGCAATATGAAAACTGCTGCTATGCCCTGCAGTTCGGCTATCAGCGCAACATCACCACCCGCTTTGCCGAAGACAGCGCCAGCCAGGACGTGGCCGAGTTTGATGGCGGCATCTTTTTCCAGATCGCACTGCGCGGTTTTGGTAACAGCGATGGTGCCGATGAACTGTTGCGCGACACCCTGTTTGGCCGCTACGACCCCTATCAGCTCAGTGATTGAAGGCGGCTGGCGGCGTGCCGCCAGCCTCAACAGCCCCTCCGCGCTGTGATAAAGTGCGGCCCAGATCTGCCCCGGAGAGTTTAGCCGTCATGAGATTCCTGCTTCCTGCGCTCTGCCTTGGCGCTCTGCTGTCGCCGCTGGGCACCCATGCTGCCCCCCAGTTGCTGGACAAGGTGGTCGCCATCGTCGACCAGGGGGTGGTGCTCGACAGCGAGATCACCGAGATGAGCGCCGAGATCGAGCGCAACGCCCGCGCCGCCAATCAGCCTTTGCCACCCCAGTCGGTGCTGCGCGAGCAGGTGCTGGAACAGCTGATCCAGCGCCAGCTGCAGCTACAGATCGCCGGTCGCATGGGGCTGCGCGTCAGTGATGCCCAGCTCGACCAGACCCTGCGTGGCATGGCTGAAGACAAGCAGATGACAGTGGCCCAGATGCAGCAGCAGATCAGCGCCGAAGGGGGCAACTGGGAACAGTTCCGCGAGCAGATACGGCAGGAGATCATGCTCGGTGATGTGCGCCGCATTAACGTCCAGCGCCGGGTAACCGTCACCCCGCAAGAGGTGGAAGGGCTGGCCCAGCAGCTGCGCAGCCAGGAAAACGCCAACCTCGAGTTTCATATCGGCCATATCCGCATCGAGATCCCCGAAGAAGCTAGCAATGACGAGGTCGCCGCCGGCCGCAAGCGCGCGGAAGAGGTGGTCGCCAGCCTTAAAGCGGGCGCCGATTTCCGCCAGACCGCCATCGCCGTCTCCAGCGGCGCCAAGGCCTTGGAGGGCGGTGACTGGGGCTGGATGAATATCAACGAGATGCCCACCCTGTTTGCCGAGACCGTCGCCAATGCCAGCAGCGGTCAGCTGTTCGGGCCGATCCGCAGTGGTAGCGGTTTCCATCTGATCAAAGTCTTTGGCGTGCGCGGTGGCAAGCAGGTAGAGGTGACCGAATTCCGGGTGCGCCACATCCTGCTCAAGCCCAGTGTCATTCTCAGCGATGCCCGCGCCGAACAGCTGCTGAGCGGCTGGGCTGCCGAGATCCGCAAGGACAAGCGCCGTTTTGGCGAGCTGGCACGCAAGAACTCGGAAGATCCGGGTTCAGCGGCTAACGATGGCGAACTCAACTGGGCCACCGCCGACACCTATGTGCCGGAGTTTCAGAAGATGGTCACCACCCTGCCCCAAGGTCAGGTGAGCGATCCGTTCCGCACCGAGTTTGGCTGGCACATCCTTGAAGTGCTGGAGCAGCGTACCCGTGACGTGGCCGAAAGCCATCTCAAGGATCGCGCCTATCGCCTGCTGTTCAACCGCAAGTTTATGGAGCAGCAGCAGCTGTGGCTGCAGGAGATGCGCAGCCAGGCCTATATCGAAGTGGTCAAAGACCCCAATGCAGGCTGAGCCATGACCCTGCGTATCGCCATTACCGCCGGTGAACCCGCCGGCATCGGCCCCGACTTGGTGGTCGCCATCGCCCAGCAGGCGTGGCCGGTTGAACTGGTGGTGGTGGGCGACGGCCCCCATCTGCTGGCCCGCGCCGCCCAGCTTGGTCTGCCGCTCAGCCTGCGTCCTTATGATCCGGCAGTACCTGCACAGCCACAGGCGGCGGGCA
>JAGOCY010000125.1 GCA_017998495.1 Corallincola sp. | reverse complement strand
TTCGGCCACCGCCGGATCGTTGATGCGGTTGGAGGTAATGAGCGGAATAGTCACCGCCTCACGCACCAGCTTGGTCACCCAGGTAAAAGCAGCGCGCGGCACTGAGGTGGCAATGGTCGGCACCCGTGCTTCGTGCCAGCCGATACCGGTGTTGATGATGCTGGCCCCGGCCGCCTCAATGCGCCGCGCCATCTCCGGCAGTTCGCGCACGCTGGCCCCCTGCTCCACCAGCTCCAGCATCGACAGCCGGAAGATGATCACAAAGCGCTCACCGCACAGGCGGCGGATCGCTTTGACGATGCGCTCGGCAAAGCGCATCCGCCCGGCCAGATCGCCGCCCCATTCATCGGTACGCTGGTTGGTGCGCGGGCAGATGAACTGGTTGATCAGATAGCCTTCGGAACCCATCACTTCGACCCCGTCGTAGCCCGCCTTCTGAGCCAGTTTGGCGGTCTGGGCAAAGGCGCGAATGGTGTCGAGGATCTGGGCTTCGGTCATCGCCTTGGGGGCAAACTTGTTGATTGGCGCCTTGATCGCCGAAGGTGCCACATTGAAGGGGTGATAAGCATAACGGCCGGCATGCAGGATCTGCAGGCAGATGCGGGCACCATGGCGATGCACGGCCTTGGTCACCCGCCGATGCTTGAACACCTGCCACGGCCAGGAGAGCTGGCAGCCATTGGGCACCAGCCGACCACGAAAATTGGGGGCGATACCGCCGGTCACAATCAGGCCCACCCCACCCCGCGCCCGCTCCTCATAGAAGGCTGCCAGCTTACGGAAGCCGTCGTTGGCCTCCTCCAGCCCGGTATGCATGGAGCCCATCACCACCCGGTTGCGCAGCTGCACGTAACCCAGATCCAGCGGACGGAGCAGATGGGGGTAAGCGGAATGGGGCATAAAGGGGTGATTCCTTGGCGGATGGTGACTGTCAGGTTAATGGTCGGACCAGTGGTGTGCAAACCTCCAGCGCCGCGATGCGACTCACTGCGCTGAATAGCGAAAATTTTCTTACAAAAACCGCTGCGCGCCCAGCGGCTCAGCCCCTAGGATAAGCAAAACGTGAAATACCTTGCGGAGTCGCATGAAAGCCCTGTTCCGGTTTCTGGGGCGCAGTATCACCTTGCTGCGCGTTTTCCTGACCAATGCCCTGTTTGTGCTGATGCTGGTGGTGATGATTGTCGCCCTGACCAAAGACAACAAGGTAGCAGTACCGGACAAAGCCGCACTGATCGTCAACCTCGATGGCGTGCTGGTTGAGCAGAAAAAGGCCTTTAATGCCGGCGAAGCCCTCAGCAAATCACTGGGTGGCGATGAAGAGCCGCCGGAGCTGCTGGTCAGCGATGTGGTCAAGGCGATCAACGCCGCTCGTGACGACCAACGCATTCAGGCACTGGTGCTTGACCCCCAGCAGCTGCTGCCAGCGGGTATCGACAAGCTGATGACCATTGGCGAGGCGGTCACCGCCTTTAAAGCCAGCGGCAAGCCGGTCTACGCCATCGGCGACTACTACGACCAGCACCAGTACATTCTGGCCAGCTTTGCCGACCGTATCTTCCTCAACCCCAATGGCGGCGCGGTGATCACCGGGCTTGGCCATTACCGGCTGTTTATGAAGGATTTTCTCGATAAGTTGATGATCACCCCGAATGTTTATCGGGTGGGCACGTATAAATCAGCCATCGAACCTTTCATCCGCAACGACATGTCGCCGGAAGCCAAGGAAGCAGAGCTGACCCTGCTGCGCGACATCTGGGCCAGCGCCCGCGATCAGGTTGCGGCTAACCGCAAGATCGAGCCGGCCAATCTGGATCTGTCGATCGCCAAAGTGGAGAAAGCACTGGCCGCTAACGATGGTGATATGGCCAAACTGGCGCTCGACCTTGGTTTGGTCGATGTGCTGGCTGAGCGTGAACAGATGCGCAACGAGATCATCGCCACTGTCGGCCAGGACCCGGAGCATCACAGTTTCAGCCAGATCTGGCTGGGCGAATACCTGACCGCCCTGCCCAAAGAAAAAACCCCGAGCAAGAGCGCCAAAGTGGGCATCATTGTTGCCCGCGGGGTGATCATGGATGGCGACCAGCCGCCCGGTAACGTCGGTGGCGACACCACCGCTTGGCTGCTGCGCGAAGCCCGTTTCGATGACGAGGTCAAAGCAGTCGTAGTGCGTATCGACAGCCCCGGCGGCAGCGCTTTTGCTTCTGACGTGATCCGCGCCGAGATCGACGAGCTGAAGAAAGCTGGCAAACCGGTTATCGCCTCCATGGGCAGTCTGGCGGCCTCCGGCGGCTACTGGATCGCGGCCCCGGCTGACGAGATCTGGGCTGCGCCGACCACCATCACCGGCTCCATCGGTATCTTTGGCCTGATCACCACTATTGATCGCGCAATGGCCCACTGGGGGCTCAACACCGACGGTGTCGGCACCAGCGATCTGGCTGGCGCCCTGACCATCACCCGCCCGGTTGATCCCGGCGTGGGCAAAATCATCCAGCACAGCATTGACCATGGCTATCGCCAGTTCCTGGCACTGGTCGCACGTGAACGCGGGATGACGGTTGAGGCAGTAGACAAGGTTGCCCAAGGCCGGGTGTGGACCGGCAAGCAGGCGCTTGAACTGGGGCTGGTGGACCAGCTCGGCGATCTCGATGATGCCGTGGCAGCCGCTGCCAAGCTGGCGATGCTGGTGGACTATCAGCGCCACGAAATTACCCCGCCGCTAAGTCTGCCGCAGCAGATCCTCAAAGATCTGCTGGGCAGTGCCCAGGCTTGGTTGCCAGCATCGAGCAGCCACTACCAGCAGCCGGCACCGCTGCTGCAGTTTGGCCATCGCCTGATGGCTGATCTCAACCAGCTGGCCCAGTGGAACGATCCACAACATGCCTACGCCTTCTGCGCCGCCTGCCCGCAGCTCTGATGGCCCGCAAGCGCATCTACCTCGCCTACACCGGCGGTACCATCGGCATGCAGCCCTCTTCCGAGGGCTACGTGCCGCGCCCCGGCTATCTGGCTCAGGCACTGGCCGCCATGCCGGAGCTGGATCGGCTAGAGATGCCAGAGGTGGAGCTGGGCGAGTACCAGCCGCTGATCGACTCGTCCAACATGACCCCGGCCAACTGGCAGCAGATCGCCGACGATATCGCTCGCCGCTACGCCGAGTTTGATGGTTTTGTGGTGTTGCACGGCACCGACACCATGGCCTTCACCGCAGCTGCCCTGGCCTTTATGTTTGAGGATCTGGACAAGCCGGTGATCCTCACCGGCAGCCAGATCCCGCTGGCCCAGCTGCGCTCCGACGGCCGCGAGAATCTGCTCAACAGCCTCTATGTGGCGGCCCACTATCCAATCCCTGAAGTTGGGTTGTTCTTCAACAACCGGCTGCTGCGTGGCTGCCGCGCCACCAAGGCCGATGCCGAAGGCTTCGAGGCCTTTGCCTCACCCAATTTCCCCCCCTTGCTGGATGCTGGCATCCGCATTCGCACCGGTGCTGGCGTGGTCTCGCCCGGTTGCCAACGGCGGGTCAAGGTGCAACCCATCAACGCCCAGCCAATCGGAGTGATCAGCCTCTATCCGGGGATCTCGGCGGCGGTGATCCGTAACGCCGTACAGCAGCCGGTCAAGGCGCTGATCCTGCGCAGTTATGGCGTGGGTAATGCACCCCAGGCCCCCGATTTTCTGGACGCGCTGGCCGAGGCAAGCGCACGCGGCATTGTGGTGGTCAACCTGACCCAGTGCTTGCGCGGCAGCGTCAACATGGGCGGCTACGCCACTGGCCATGGCCTGCGTCAGCGCGGCGTGATCAGCGGCGGCGACATGACGTTGGAGGCCACGCTGGCCAAGCTCCACTATCTGCTTAGCCAGCAACTCCCAGCTGATGAGATCCGCGCTGCTTTTGAACGTTCTCTACGCGGCGAAATCAGCATTTAAGCATCTGGCCAGTTCAGCTGCCGCCGACTGCGGAAACAACGCGGCTCACCGCTGAGCGGATCGACGAAACTCAGCTGCTCAGCCAATAACAGTAGTGGCCGGCTGAAATCAGCCTCGTCGGCTTGAGGCTGGAGGGCGGGATAACAGCGATCATGAGCAATGGCCGCACCCAGCGCCGCCAGATGAACGCGCAGCTGATGCTTGCGCCCGGTCAGCGGCGTCAGCCGGTAGCGGGCCCATTCACCCCGCCGCTCCAGCAGCTCGATGCCGGTCTCGCTATTGGCCGCGCGCTGCGGATATTCCTGCATGCGAAAGAATGGCTCACCCGCGGCGATATGGCTGCGATAGACCATGGGGCTGGCCAGCTGTGGCTGCCAGTGACCTATGGCTTGGTAGCTCTTGGTGATCGCCCGCTGGGCAAAGAGTGCGGCATAGGCGGCGCGGCTGGCGCTATCAACGGCAAACAGCATCACCCCGGCGGTTTCCCGATCCAAGCGATGCAGTGGCGCCAGATCGGCAATGCCGGTCATCAGCCGCAGCCGGGTCAGCAGCGTCTGCTGCAGATAGCGGCCGGTGGGGGCCACCGGCAGAAAATGGGGTTTGTCGACCACCAGCAGCCGGTCATCCTGATAGAGGATCTGTTCTCCCGCCGGCAATGGCGGCTCGGCCTCCAGCGCCCGGTAGTAATGGATGCGGTGGTTACCGGTGAGTAGCCGGCCGACCGCCAGCGGCTGCCCCTGATCATCGACCACCAGCCCGGCAGCTAACCGCTGTTGCCACTCGCTGCGGCTAATGGCGGCAAACTGCTGACAGAGATAATCGAGGGGGCAAGACCAGTGACCGGGGGGCAACCAGTGGCTACTGGCGGCCACCCCGTCACGCACTGGCAGCGGCTTGTCAGGCAACGCCCAACACCTTGGCCAGCCGTGCCACCAGCGGCTTGTCGCCACCGGTCAAGGGGCCGCAGGCCAACCAGCGCTTAACCAGCGGTAGCAGATCGCTGCTGCTGCCTTGCTCCAGCCGTGCTTTCAGACGCTGCAGCTGGATCTTCTGGCGTAAAGCGCTGTCCTCATCGGGGCTGGGCAAGCCTGCGGCCAGCTCCAGTTCGATGGTCAGGGCCTGCCGTTCCTCTCCTGATGGAACAACGTCGGCGTTGACCAGCGACGCCAGCGGGTGGCTGGCCGCCAGCTGGCCATCGCTACCGAGCAGGCGCTGACTGAGCACCTCGATCAGCGCCCGCTGATCGGCCAGGCGCGCATTGTGAGCAGCCTGACGCTGCAGTTCGCGCTGTTGCTGCTGCCAATCAGACAGGGCGCGCTCATGAGGCTGGCGCAGACGCGCTGGCAAACGTGCCAGCAGCTCATCAAACTGCTGGCGCACCACCGGCTGCTCATCGCCGCTGGCTTGCTGCAGCTGCCCCAGCAATGACTGGGCCTGTTGTTCCAGCTCAACAATCTCGGCATCGCGGGCCGCACGAGCCTGCTCGTCGGCCTGCCGCAACTGATCGCCCACTGCCGCAAACTGCTGCCACAACGCCCGATCCTGCGGGCCGGCATAGCCCAGTTCGCGCCAGCGTTGC
>JAGOCY010000124.1 GCA_017998495.1 Corallincola sp. | reverse complement strand
CATGTGCACAGCGTAGATCTGCCCTTCGGTCGGGCGCTGCGCTGAAAAATGGATCATGCCCTGACTGTCGTGCCAGAAGTAGACCAGTACTTCTGCCCTGGCGGTCATCGCCAGGATCGTCAGCAGTATGGCAATGGGGAAAAGCGCTTTGCCTGTTGATGTGGCCACGGATAGCCTCGTATTGGTGCGCGGGGCTGCTATGTTATGCTCCGATGCTAGCCGAAGGGCTACCCTTTTATTGTTGTACTCATCAAGATCCGGAGTTTTCATGGAGCGCAATCCCCAGTCGATGCGACGCCGCGGTGTCTATCTGCTGCCCAATCTGTTTACCACTGCGGCACTCTTTGCCGGCTTTTATGCGGTTGTCGCATCCATGCATCACGCCTTTGATTCGGCGGCCATTGCCATCTTTGTGGCCATGGTGCTGGATGGTCTGGATGGCCGGGTGGCGCGCATGACCAACACCCAGAGCGAGTTTGGCGCTGAGTATGACTCCATGTCCGACATGGTCTCCTTCGGCATTGCCCCGGCACTGGTCTCCTACAACTGGGCGCTGGAAGGTCTGGGCAAGATCGGCTGGCTGGCCGCATTCATCTACACCGCTGGGGCCGCGCTGCGTCTGGCGCGCTTCAACACCCAGATCGGCATCGCCGACAAGCGCTTTTTTCAGGGGTTGGCCAGCCCGGCGGCTGCGGCGATCGTTGCTGGCATGGTGTGGCTGGGTAACGACCTCGGCATCAACCCGTCATTGCCGGATTTTGAGCAGAGCTACTCACCCTGGGTCCCAATCTTCGCCGCTGTCCTGACCGTGGCTGCCGGCTTGCTGATGGTGTCCAATTTCAAGTACCACAGCTTCAAGCAGTTTGACTGGCGGGGCAGGGTGCCGTTCGTGGTCATTCTGGTGGTGGTGTTGGCCTTCGTGATTATCGCTACCAACCCGGCTTTAGTGCTATTCCTCGGCTTTCTGGTCTATGCCGCGTCTGGCCCGATCGTCACCATCCGCTCGGTCAAAGAGCTCAAGATGGCTCATGTGGTTGGCGATGACGACGACGAAGAGGACAATCCGGCAGGAGCGCCGGTCGTACCGTCAGAGCCCGACAGCGAGCAGCCACCAGCGCCGCGCAGCTAACCTCACAACCCCGCCGCGGCGGGGTTTTTTGACTGTAGGTTTTTTTTACGGTGGTCAGTTGCTTCGCCACCAGGTTATCGAAATCTCATTTAACGTGTTGTTTTTAATGGGTTATCTGGTGAGGCCTGAAAATTGCTTGGGCGTTCTGCGCGGCGGTTTGTCGCTGACCTAATTTCATCCAGGGAGATAACAATGAATCGGATGTTGCAACATTTTGGGTGGGCAACGGTTGTTTTGGCATCAGCACTCGCTGTGCCGGCTCAGGCTGGCATTATTACCCAGCAGATCGAGTTGACGGTGGTTGATGCGGTCGATGGCAACAGCTTCGGCCTGACGAATGGCTGGGTTGGCAGTGCCGGTAGCTTTACCTACGACAGTGCTGATATCGATGCGTTCTGGAGCTTGACCCCGGCTGCGGGGCTGTTTGATTTTAGCTTTTTCGCTGGCTCGACCGCTTTTACCGCTGTCGACGATAGTAACTACCCTGAATTTCCGTTGGTTGTGTTTGCTGATGAACTGGCACAGAGTGTGCTGACCTTCGATTTGGAAGTTGTGATTGGTTCCCTGTCTGCCACCATTTTTGGCTTGGGTGATGGCCAGATCTGGTTCGAAGGTGTTGAGGATGGTTATAGGGCGGTGAGTGGTAGCCTCAGCTTCTCGGTCGCCTCTGTCGATGAGCCGGCCATGCTGTCGCTGTTCCTGCTGCTGGCTGCCGTTCCGCTGGTACGCCGCCGCTGCTAATTGCAGATTCTATCGTGTGACCGCCGGCCGCCTTGGGCGGCCTTTTTGTTGTGTGCTGATTGCAACCGCCATAAAAAAGGCCGCTCAGGTGAGCGGCCTTGGATTCTTGCCTGTCGCTTACTTGGCGACACCAACGGCGTCAATCAGGGTCAATCCCTGGGGGGCACCCTTGCCGTCCAGGAAGCTGATGGCGCCGAAGTAGTGTTCGCCAACCACCACCCGCTTCTGCTGCAGGTTAACGGTGGTGAACTTGCCTTCTTTGGCTATCGGGCGTGCCAGCACCCGGCTGTTCGGACTGGTTGGACCGACCACCCAGTTACCCAGCACATATTCGCCTTCGCTGTCGTCAACCAGGTTGTAGCCATGGACAAAGACGACGTACACATCACCCGCATCGACGTCGGCGGCCGGTTGCGGGTCGATCAGCACGACTTCTTCATTGCTGTCGCCATTGAAGCTGCTGCCCACGGCCGCGCAGGACCAGCCTTCACAGCGATAGACATAGAGGTCGAGATCATAGCCCGGGCTGGTCCACGCCTGCTTCAGGGCAAAACGCGCCGCTTTGCTGCCTTCAGGTACGTAGAACAGATGGAAGCCAAGGCCATCTTCATTGAAGGCATAAGTGGCATCAGGGTCTTGGGCAACAATGCCTGCCTCCGCATTCACCGGCACCAGCCCATGGACGCGGCTGTTGACCACACCGTTGTAGTTGGTCTGGATCGGGAAGCTGATCAGGCCAACCGGCGCCTTGATGGTGGTGGAGATACGGCTCGGCGCGTCGATCAGGACCGGCGCAACCGGCTTCACGGCCAGCGGAATGCGGATCTTGTGGCTACCGCTGTCGAGGATCAGGGCACCAAATACCCACTGGTCATATACCGCATCGCCGGTCAGGGTGAAGGTGACGCCAAAAGGAACGGTCGCTCCTGCGGGTACTGCCAAGCTAGTAGCCGGGCCACTAGAGGTGAGCAGTGACAGGCTAACGCCGGCCGGTGCCTCGAAGCTGGCTGCGTAGCTCGCATCTGGACCAACACTGGTGACGTAGCGCACCACAGTTTCACTGCGGTCCAGTTCGGCAATGGCGATCGACGGCAGGTTGAGCTGGCTCGGATCAAGCGGGTAACCAGCGCCGGCAAGGCTGTCACAGCTGGGGCCAAAAGCGGCAGCAACGTGAGCACCGTTGCCGATGCCACAGAGGAAGGCAAGGTGGTCAAAAATGTTGGCGTCAAACACCAGCCCTGGGTCAGCAGCGGCATTCGGGACCACATGACCTGCACCAAAGTCGAAGGGGTCTGCTGCGGTAGCTCCATCTTCCTTGACCAGATCCTGGCGCGCCGTGGTCATCAGCGCGGACTTGATCGCTGCCGGCGACCAGTCTGGGTGAACTTCGTTGAGCAGCGCTGCCAAACCGGCAACATGGGGGCTGGACATCGAGGTGCCCTGCAAGTAAGCGAAGCTTTCACCGGCGACGCCAAACAGCGGTGCTGCTGTGGTGGCAGCCAGGATACGGACACCAGGAGCGGTCACATCCGGCTTGATCACATCGAGGGTCGATTGATTGGGGCCGCGCGAACTGAAGTCCGCCATGAGATTGCCGGTTTCGGCCACAGGCACAAAAATGCCCGCACTCAGGGTGGCGCTCACATCCTGAGCGGCGGCCAGGGTTGAGCGGATCTGCTCGCCGTCACTTAAGCCGATCATGACGCCAGGAATGTTGATGCCGGTGCTGTCGCCGCCCATCACAATGGGCATGCCGCCACTGTTATTGACGACTATTACCCCGACGGCACCAGCGAGCTGAGCGCGCATGATCTTTTCGCTGAAGGCGCAACTGCCGCGGCTGAGCAGCGCGATCTTGCCGGTAACGGCAGCGGCGTTATCGAGTGCTGATGGCTCGCCACCCACAAAGCAGCCATCGTAGGGCAGTGCGCTCGCCACTGCGGCGGTAATGGGGCCGCTAGTGGCCAGCGCCCGGGTGATACCGCCTTCAACTGCCGCGAAGCGGCTGCCAGCCAGAGGCCCGGCGTTGATGTCGATGGCGTTGGTGACGCTGCTGCCTTCATAGGTGGAGGCGGCGACGCTGGTGACCCAAGGGGCAGGGGTGCCGACAGTACCGCTATCAGGCCCCTCATTGCCGGCAGAGACGGCGGCGAATACGCCGTCGTAGGCGGCCCACAGCAGGGCAGTAGCCGTTGGTGTGGTCAGATCGGTCAGGCTGCCGCCGATTGACATGTTGATCACATCCACGCCGTCGCCTACAGCGGCATCAATGGCGGCCATGGTGTCTGAGTAGAAACAGCCGCTCTCCGGCGCATCAGAGTTCCAGCAGGCTTTATAGGCGGCGACTCGCGCCCGTGGTGCCATGCCACTGACCGTTGCTACCGACGAGCCAGCCAGTACCGCGGTGATCGCTTCGTTACCGGCGGCGGTGCCGGCAACATGGCTGCCATGGCCATCTTTATCCCGCGGTGAAATCGATTCGTCGGGCAGAATGGCATAAGCCGCCTCAAATCCAGCCTTGAAGTAACGAGCACCGATCAGCTTGTTATTGCAGCTAAAGGTTGGATCGTCGCCGCTGACGCAGGCGCCGTTCCAGCCAAGAGCGGCCGGATCGCCGTAACTGCCATCATCGGCAAAGCTCGGATGCTCCGGCCAGATACCCGTGTCCACTACGCCAACCACTACATCCTCGCCCTTGACGCCGCTGCTGTGTAGGCCGCTGGCGGAGGTCAAGCCGAGAAACGCGGGGGTATTGGCGGTCTGAGGTTTCATCAACCGATCCGGCCAAATAGCCACCACCTCTGGATTAGTGCGCAGCTTGGCGGCTGCGGCGGGGCTCAGCTTGGCGGAGAAGCCATTAAATGCCTGGGTGTAGTGATAAAGAGGGCTAGTGCCGCCAGCGCTATGGATCACCGCCAGTTGGCGGGCCTTGAGCTGCTGGGCCTTACTCTCGCGCAGCAACAACCCTGCTGATGTCAGGAGTGGGGAGTCGCCGCGTGGTGTTACTGCGGCAATGCGCCTTGATGCGACCGGGTCGCCTTTCAGCTGAACAATATAGACCTGCTTGTTGACCGCCTCCTGGCGGCCACCTAACTGGAGCTGACTCCGAACTGCGGCAGATGTTTCTGATGCAGCGACGGCGCTGGCTATAAGGCCAACCGCTAACGCTGTTGTGACACTGACCACCCGTTTACCAAGTTTCATTAGACCTCCTTAGTCTTAAATGACCCGCCTGTTGGTTATGTTTGATGGCGGGCGGCGGCTCTCTGCAATTCCTTGGCCATGGCCTATCTGATTGTTTTTAATGTCTTTTTGTTTTTGTTCTGAGCCTGTGGAACGGACGCGTCGGCATGCTGTAAAAGATGTGGACGGACCAGATGATGCAGATGGTGAGGTGGCGGG
This sequence comes from Corallincola sp., assembly GCA_017998495.1. Lineage (GTDB taxonomy): Bacteria > Pseudomonadota > Gammaproteobacteria > Enterobacterales > Neiellaceae > RGIG665. Next base: position 251 of record JAGOCY010000124.1, on the reverse strand, counting down.
GTTGCAGATGGCGTTGGTGGTGCAAACTCCCCCACGGTGGTGCGGCTGTTTGCATGGTGATAGCACATTACTGCTCGACTGCTGCCCGAAAAGCCTTGCACAAGAACGATGTGCCTGTTTTTTGCTCAGTTAACTCTTTGTAAAAAATCCCGATTTTTAGTTTTTTTCGATATCCCCCCGTTGACACCATCGTTGCCCTCGCTAGAATGCGCCCCACTTCGACGGGCTAGCCGAGAGGCGCCAGGGGAAGG
>JAGOCY010000123.1 GCA_017998495.1 Corallincola sp. | reverse complement strand
GGCGGCGCTCTTTGGTCACCAGCGCGCCGGGCGGCCGTCAGGCGGCAGTCCGGAATCGGTGGCGGCCCTGAGCCTGCAGGATGTCTTTGACTATTACCGCAGCAGCTACAGTGCTGGCGCCGCCTCATTCACCGTGGTCGGTCGCCTGTCTGCCAGCCAGTGGTATGCCAAGCTCAACCAGTTTGGTCAGTGGAAACGTGCCCCCCTGACCATCTACCGCCCGGACCCAGCACGTTTTCCCACAGATACGGCTGGGCGGGTGCGCATCGTCAATCTGCCGGGCAGTGCCCAGACCGCGATCCGCGTGGTGCGTCGCGCCATGCCCTTTGATGTCAGTGGTGATTACTTTGCCGCCCGCATCATGAATTACCCACTCGGCGGCGCCTTTAACAGTCGCCTCAACCTCAACCTGCGCGAGGACAAGGGCTATACCTATGGCGCCAAATCGGCGTTTGTCGGTGGTAAGCACTCGGGCCTGTTCCAAGTCACGACCGACGTGGCCGATCATGCCGCCTTTGCCGCTGCCACTGAGATCCTTCGCGAGCTCTATCGTTACCAGCGTGACGGCATGACCGATGCCGAGCTGGAGCTGGTGCGCAGCGCTCTGTTGCAGGGTGAGGTGCTGAGCTACGAAAGCCCGCAGGCCAAGGCCCGTTTCCTGGCGGAAGTGCAGCGCTATGGCTTGCAGCCAGGCTTTACCCGCCAGCAGGCTGAGCGGCTGCGGAGCATGAGCCGTGACGAGCTCAATGCCATCGCCAAACGCTGGCTGGCCCCGCGTGACATGACCCTGATCCTGGTTGGTGATGGCGATCTGTTGCGTAGCCAGCAGCGCGCGGGCAATCCTTTTGTGCTGGCCGTGGACAATCAATAGTGGAGGCACTGTGACCCAGACTTTGAGCCAGGGATTGATGCGGCTGGCCGCTGAACCGGCGCTGCTGACCGAGCTGCGTCGCGGGGTGGAGCGTGAGACCCTGAGAGTCACTGAGCGAGGTCAACTGGCGATGACCCCTCATGATCCCAAGCTGGGATCGGCGTTAACCCATCCCCTGATCACCACCGATTTCTCCGAGTCGCTGCTGGAGTTCATCACCCCGGTAGCCGCGACCATTGATGAGACGCTGGTTACCCTGCGCGATATCCACCGTTTTGTGCACCGTCAGCTGCCCGAACAGCGCCTGTGGCCGATGTCGATGCCCTGCTATGTGCCCAGTGAAGGGGAGATCCCCGTTGCCCGTTATGGCAGCAGTAATGTCGGGCGGATGAAGACCCTGTATCGCGTGGGACTGCACCACCGCTATGGCAGCGTGATGCAGCTGATCGCCGGGGTGCATTACAACCTGTCGTTCAGCGATCGCCTGTGGCAGCAGATCCTGGGCAGCGAGCAACCGCTCGACGCTGCTCAGCGTTCAGCCTGCTACATGGGGCTGATCCGCAATTTCCGCCGTCAGGCCTGGGTGGTCCCCTATCTGTTTGGGGCCTCGCCCAGCCTGTGCCGCTCGTTCGTTAATCTTAAGGGCAGTGAGCTGCCGTTTGCCTGCACTGCCGGTGGCACCTGCTATCTGCCTTATGCCACCAGTCTACGCATGAGTGATCTGGGCTACACCAATCGCGCCCAGGCCCGGTTGAGCGTCGATTACAACTCGCTACCCGCCTATCTGGCGGCCATTGAAGCGGCGATCACCACACCGGAACCAACCTTTGAGGCGATCGGGGTCTGTGTTGATGGCGATTATCGCCAGCTCAACGCCAACATCCTGCAGATTGAAAATGAGCTCTACGCGCCGATTCGCCCCAAACGCAGCCTCAAGGCGGGCGAAACGCCACTGTCGGCGTTGCGCCGCCATGGTATCGAGTATGTCGAGGTGCGCACCCTGGATCTCGATCCATTCGAGCCCACCGGCATCAACCCTGATGCCTTGCGCTTTATCGATTTGCTGATGCTTGACTGCGCCCTGGCCGACCATCGTCCTTTTGCTGCTGGCGAGATGGCGGAAGCGGCGGCCAACTTCAATCAGGTGGTGCTCTATGGCCGTGATCCTGGGTTGCAGTTGACGGTGGCGGGGATCGAGCGGCCACTGCGTCAGCTGCTGCTGGATCTTTGTCAGCGGTTGGAGCCACTGGCAGTGCTGCTGGACGGGGTGAGCCCCGATGGTGGCTACCTGGCGGCCCTCAACGCCCAGCATGCCAAGGTGCTGGACCCCGCGTTGACCCCGTCGGCCAAAGTACTGGAGGCGATCCTTGGTCAGGATGGCAACAACAGGCCGCTGGCCATGCGGCTGGCCGAGCGTCACCGCCAGTACTTTCTCGAGGGTGAGTATGAGCAGCTGGACGAGCAGCGCTTTGCCGAGCTGGCTCGCCAGTCGCTGGCCGCACAAGCCGCCATTGACAGTGAACCTCAGCTACCCTTTGACCAGTTTCTGGCGCAATACTATCGACGCGCGGTGGAACCGGTTTAACCGGGGGAGGTGAGGGTGATGCGTTATCAGATTAGTGCGCTGCTGCTGGTTGCGGCCATTACGGGTTGTGCCAGCACCGAGCCGATGCAGAGTTGTGGCTGGATCTACAGCGTTGAGGTGACGCCTGTGGGCCGTGATATTCACCCGCTGACGGTGGATGCGATTGACGGTGACAACGTCAATGCCCGTAGCTTGCGTCCGTTGCCAGCCGGTCGCCATGAACTCAAGGTCTATGAGCAGATCCAGGATTCGCGGCTGGCGGTCAACGCCCGCCATCGCGGTAACAGCCAGACCTTAGCGGTCGAGGTGGCGGAGGGGCAGATCTATTACCTTGGCGCCCGCTTCCTGCCCGAGCAGCGCTACTCCACCCAGAATGATTACTGGCAGCCGGTGGTGTGGAAGCAGGAAGCGCGCCCCTGTCCTTGAGGCGGGGCGGCGTTAATCGTTGCCGGGCGGGCGGTACTCGGCCGGGTGGATGCGCGCCAGGCGCACCATGTTGTCGGCTACTTCCAGAACATCTATGGGGTAGCCGGCCAGTCGAATACCGATGTTGGCGTGAGGGATCTCTTCGAGGTACTCGATGATCAAGCCGCTCAGGGTCTTGGGGCCATCGGTGGGCAGTTTCCAGTGCATCTCGCGGTTGAGATCGCGGATGCTGGCACTGCCTTCAACCAGATAACTGCCATCGGCCTGGGGCTGCACTTCATCGCTGGTCGACGGCGCCATGGTGGTGGTGAAGTCACCGACGATCTCTTCCAGAATGTCTTCGAGCGTCACCAGCCCCTGAATGTCACCGTACTCATCGACCACTAGCCCAACCCGTTCGCGGTTGCGCTGGAATTTCAGCAACTGGACATTGAGCGGCGTGCCTTCAGGGATGAAATAGAGCTCGCGCACCGCGCGCAGCAGGGTGCCTTTGTCAAACTGCTCTTTAGTCAGCAGGCGCAGGGCGTCGCGTGCGTGAATAAAGCCCACGGCGTCATCAATAGTGTCGCGGTAGAGCAGTACCCGGGTGTGCTGGCCATGGCTGATCTGGCGCAGGATACTTTTCCAGTCGTCGTTGATGTCGATACCCACGATCTCGCTGCGCGGCACCATGATGTCCTCGACCGTCACTTTCTCCAGATCGAGGATCGACAGCAGCATCTCCTGATGGCGACGCGGGATCAGCTTGCCAGCTTCGTGAACCACGGTGCGCAGCTCATCTGAGCTCAAATGGTCATCGCGGCTGGCACTGACGTTGGCTCCCAGCACTTTGAGCAGGCTGTTGCCGATGGTGTTGAGCAGCCACACCAGCGGGTAAAGCAATTTGAGCAGCAGTGACAGAGGATAGCTGGCGGGAAAGGCGATCCGCTCCGGGTAGAGAGCCGCCAGCGTCTTGGGAGTGATCTCGGCAAACAGCAGGATGATCACGGTCAGGGCGGCGGTGGCTGCGGCCACGCCGTAATCGCCATAGAGGCGGATACCGATAATGGTGCCGATGGCGGAGGCAAGGATATTGACGATGTTATTGCCGGTGAGGATCACGCCGATCAGGCGATCCGGCCGTTCCAGCAGTTTGCTGACTTTTTTGGCGCCGCGGTGGTGGTGTTTGGCCAGATGGCGCAACCGGTAGCGGTTAAGCGACATCATCCCGGTTTCCGAGGCGGAGAAGAAGGCAGAGCAGATGATCAGGACAAACAGGGCAATGACCAGGGTGCCCGTGGATATGTCGTCCAAACAGTGGCTTCCAGCGCTATTGAAGGGGCTTCATTAGCGCAACTAACGTTCAGGGTGTCAAGGGTGCTACGGTTACAGCCGTTCCAGCAGCACTTCGCGGATCAGGCGGCTACCGAAATAGGCCAGGGTCAATAGCAGCGCGCCGCCGACATGGGCGATCACCAGCACTCGGCCACGGATGCCAACCCGCCGCTGGCGCCACCACAAGCCCATGTAAAACAGCAGGGCGGCGCTGGTCATAATCGCCTTGTGGGCTTGCCCCTGGCCCCAGAAGCCTTCGAGGAACAGCAGGCCAGTAGCAACCGCCGCAGCCAGCACGACTATGCCCATGGCCAGCAGCTGTTGCAGCAACTGCTCAACGCCAACCAGTGACGGGATGGCAGGGTTTAGCCCCATCTTGCGCTGCTTCAGCCGGTGTTGGATGAAGGCCACCAGCAGCGCCAGTAGGGCACAGACGTTAAACAATGCATAAGCGGACAGCGACAGGGCGATATGCAGCACCACGGCAGGCTTGTGGCCCAGATCATAAAAGCGGTGCTCGGGCACCAGCACCGCCACCACCACCACCACGGTTGCGATGAAATAGGTGGGTGGCAACAGCGGTAACAGCGGCTTGCGGCTATGGATGGTGGTGAGCAGCAGCGTGATTAGCAGCCCGGCAGTGGCGCCGGTCTTGAGCACCCCGAAATCGGTGCCGGCGGTGGCCGGCAGCGCCAGTGCCAGATAAAGCAGATGAAGCAGCATGGCAGCCGCCGCCAGTGGCATTACCAGCCGGGCAGTGTGGCCGTGGCCGGCCATCACCCGGGCAGCAGCGGTGCCACTTAAGGCATAGCAGAGGGCGGCGAGCAGACCGACCAGTGTTGTCATGGCTCGCTTCCCTGTGGGCCAGCGCTCAGCGCAGCCCCATTGGGCCAGGGTAGCGGTGAACGCGGCAGTGGTGGGTGAGCGATAGTCAACAGGGCCATGGCACGACGTGATCGGGGCTACTGAGGTTGCACTATAACGCCGCCAGCTGTTGGCGGCCAATTGTCTCCCGTCGGCGTCGCCTTGGCGGTATAATCCGCGGCCAAGTTGATGCCCCGAGGGGGCAGGGAGCGCAATCGCCATGTTCGAGAATCTGTCGGATCGCCTGTCGCGCACGCTGCGCAACATTACCGGTCGTGGTCGTCTGACCGAGGAGAATATTCAGGAGACGCTGCGCGAAGTGCGCATGGCGTTGCTGGAAGCCGACGTGGCGTTGCCGGTGGTCAAACAGTTTGTCACCACCGTCAAGGAGCGCGCCCTTGGTCAAGAGGTGCAGAAGAGCCTCAGCCCCGGTCAGGCGTTCCTCAAGATCGTGCGCGACGCCCTTGAAGAGGCGATGGGCCAAAAGAATGAA
>JAGOCY010000122.1 GCA_017998495.1 Corallincola sp. | reverse complement strand
CCAAACTCTTCTTCGAGGGCCATCACCAGTTCAACGGTATCCAGCGAGTCCGCGCCGAGATCGTCAACGAAGGATGCTTCGTTCTTGACATCGTCTTCTTTCACGCCGAGCTGTTCGACGATGATCTTCTTGACGCGTTCTTCGATAGTGCTCATTACAGTTTCCTTTCGATTACGCTTGCGCGAGTTGCGTGTAGTGTATTCGATAGCCTAAAAGTTGCAACACCATGATCGGCGCACCCAGCGTGGTCAAACCAGGCTTTGCGGCCGATCAAATTTATGATTTAAACCATGTACATACCGCCGTTGACATGGAGAGTTTCGCCAGTCACGTAACCCGCCATATCCGACGCCAGGAAGAGTACCGCAGCAGCGATCTCATCGACATGGCCGAGCCGGTTCATCGGCACCTGTGCGAGGATACTGTCTCGTTGACCGTTGTCCAGTGCCCGCGTCATGTCGGTTTCAATAAAACCGGGAGCGATCGCATTGACAGTGATACCGCGCGAGGCGATCTCGCGGGCCAGCGACTTGGTGAAGCCGATAAGACCCGCTTTGGCCGCTGCGTAGTTGGCCTGGCCAGCGTTACCCATGGTGCCCACCACCGAACCAATGCTGATGATGCGCCCTGCGCGCTTCTTCATCATCGCTCGCATCACCGCTTTGGACAGCTTATACAGCGAGGTCAGGTTGGTGTCGATCACCTCGTGCCACTCTTCATCTTTCATCCGCATCAGCAGATTGTCGCGGGTGATGCCAGCGTTGTTGACCAGAATGTCAACCTCACCCTTGGCCGCCTTGATCGCCTCAAAAGCCGCCTCGATCGAGGCGTCATCGGTGACGTTCAGGATCAGCCCCTGGCCTTTGTCGCCCAGGTAAGCGCTGATGGCGGCTGCGCCGCTGTCGCTGGTGGCGGTGCCAAACACATAGGCGCCAGCCGCAACCAGAGTTTCGGCAATGGCGCGGCCGATACCACGGCTGGCGCCAGTCACCAGCGCCACTTTGCCGTCAAGACTGATAGAGATGCTCATATGCTGTTCCACAGGTTCAATTAAGAATTTCTCGGCTCGCGCTCAGCGACGCCAGATCGTTGATGGCCAGGCAGTCCGCCTCTTTGGCGATGCGCTTGATCAAGCCACTCAGCACCTTGCCCGGCCCCATTTCGACAAACTGGCGAACGCCCTGCGCAGCCAGCTTTTCCACCGATTCAGTCCAGCGCACCGGCAGGTAAAGTTGACGCACCAGCGCATCGCGGATCTGCTCCGGCTGGCTGGGGCTGGCAACATCGACATTGTTGAGCACCGGCACCTGCGGCGCCTGGATGCTGATCGTTGCCAGCAGCGTCGCCAACTGCTCGGCAGCCGGCTTCATCAATTCACAGTGGGACGGCGCGCTGACCGGCAGCGGCAGTGCCCGCTTGGCACCAGCAGCCTTGCAGGCCTCACTGGCACGGGCCACAGCTGCTGTGTGACCGGCAATCACCACCTGACCCGGGCTGTTGAAATTGACCGCAGACACCACCTCTTCACCACGGCTCTGGGCGCAGATCTGGCGCACCTGATCGTCGTCGAGGCCCAAAATGGCAGCCATTGCCCCCTCACCCGCCGGTACCGCCTGCTGCATGAAGCGGCCACGCTGCTCGACGAGGCGGATAGCGTCGGCAAAACCGATGGCGCCAGCACACACCAGCGCCGAGTATTCCCCCAGACTATGGCCTGCCATCACCGCCGGCTGAGCACCACCCTCGGCACGCCACAGGCGATAAAGCGCCACAGAGGCGGCCAGCAGCGCCGGCTGGGTACGATGAGTCTGGTTCAGTTCTTCAACGGGGCCATTAGCGGCCAACGCCCACAGGTCATAGCCCAGCACCGCCGACGCCTCGGCAAAGGTATCGCGGACCACCGCATTGTCGGCGCAGTCGGCCAGCATACCGACGGCCTGCGAGCCCTGGCCAGGGAAAACAAAGGCAAGATTGGCAACGGTCATCGCACAGTCTCCATTAATAACGAATCAGGGCCGCACCCCAGGCAAAACCACCACCGAAGGCCTCAAGCAGCAACAGGTGACCACGTTGAATGCGGCCATCGCGCACCGCTTCATCCAGGGCAATCGGCACCGAAGCCGCCGAGGTGTTGCCGGTGCGGTCAAGATTGACCACCACCCGCTCCATCGGCAGATCCAGCTTGCGTGCAGTAGCACTGATGATGCGCAGATTGGCCTGATGAGGAACCAGAAAATCGATCTGATCCTGGCTGACGCCAGTTTTCTCCAGCAGCTCTTCAACCACCTCGGCCAGCTTGGTCACTGCCACCTTGAACACCTCGTTGCCTTTCATGGTCAACCAGCAGGGGGTAGCGTCAGCGCGCGGCGGCACCGGCAGTTTGAGCAGTTCGCCGTAACGGCCATCAGCGCAGAGGTGGGTACCGATGATCCCCTCCTCATGGCTGGCACCCAGCACCATGGCGCCAGCACCATCACCAAAGATAATGACAGTGCCGCGGTCGGTGGGGTCAACCAGCCGCGACAACACCTCAGAGCCAATAAGCAGGATCTTGCGGCAATGGCCGGTACGGATGAACTGATCGGCAATCGACAGGATGTAGCTGAAACCGGCGCAGGCCGCCGAAACATCAAAGGCGGGGATGGCGGTAACGCCCAATGCCGCCTGGATCTCGCAGGCGGCGGCGGGAAAATGGTTAGCAGCGCTGGCAGTGGCGCAAATGATCATGTCCAGTTCGCTGGCATCAATGGCGGCCGCTTCCAGCGCCCGCTGGGCGGCAATGGTGCCCATGGTCACCACAGTTTCATCAGCAGCGGCGATGCGGCGCTCACGAATACCGGTGCGCTCGACAATCCACTCATCGCTGGTTTCGACCATCTTTTCCAGGTCAGCGTTGGTTAGTACACCGGCGGGCAGATAACTGCCGGTACCCAGAATTTTGCTGTGCATCTGTTGCTCTTTAGAGAAGCGCGGCTTCGAGCTGGTCCTTGATGCGCGCCGGAACCTGACGCTGCATCTCAACAACCGCCTCGCCTATCGCATTGACGAACGCCGGAATATCCGCGTTGCCGTGGCTCTTGACCACAATGGCACGCAATCCTAGCAGACTAGCCCCATTGTACTGGTCGGGGTTCATGGTTTTCAGTAACTTGGCTACTCGCGGCAGCAGTAACGGCAACACCAGCTTACCCAGCCAGCGCGGCTTGAGGCTGCCTTTGAGCTCTTCGATCAGAAACTGGGTGAGCCCTTCACCGGTTTTTAGGCAGACATTGCCAACAAAGCCGTCACAGACGATGACATCGGCACGGCCAGAGAAAAGATCGTTGCCCTCAATAAAACCGGTGTACTGCAGATCCCGGCATTCACCCAGCATACGCGCCGCCTGGCGTACCTCTTCGGTGCCTTTTACCTGCTCAGCACCAACATTGAGCAAAGCCACCCGCGGCCGGGCAATGCCCTCCACCAGCTGCGCTTTGACATGGCCCATAAGGGCGAACTGGAACAGGGTTTCAGCGCTGCAATCGACATTGGCGCCAAGATCCAGCATATGCACCCGGCCACCGCAATGGGTTGGCAGCGCCGCCACCAAGGCAGGCCGCTCGATGCCTGGCAGGGTCTTGAGCAGCAATTTGGCCATCGACATCAGGGCGCCGGTATTGCCGGCGCTGACGCAGCCATCGGCACGTCCCTCGGCCACAGCCTCCAGCGCCAGCCACATGGAAGACTGGCGGCGACTGCGCAGTACCTGGGCAGGTTTGTCAGCCATGCTCACCTCTTCAGGTGCATGGCAGATATCGAGACGCTCATGAGGCTGACGGCCCAACTGCTGACGCAGGCGGACGGCATCACCAAACAGCTGGATATGGAGATTGGGAAAGCGGGAGAGCGCAGCGAGCGCTGCAGGCACGGTAACAGGGGGGCCGAAATCGCCCCCCATCGCATCTAACGCCAGGGTTAGACGTGGCAAGTGGCTTTCCAGTTACTTGGAAATCACTTTTTTGCCGCGATAGTAACCATCAGCGGTGACGTGATGACGCAGGTGGGTTTCGCCACTGGTCTGGTCAACGGACAGCGCTGCGGTGGTCAGCGCATCGTGGGAACGACGCATGCCGCGCTTGGAACGAGTTTTGCGGTTCTGTTGAACAGCCATTTTGCCCTACTCCTATCGATCTTTTTTCAGTTGGCTGAGAGCCTCGAAGGGGTTGCGCCGGGTGGCCTCCTCCGGGATCTCGCCGAATGTCATCGCCTTGGGATCCAGCGAGCAATCTGCCACGTCGTGACGTGGAACGAGTGGCAGCGCGAGCAGCAACTCATCTTCCAGAAGCTGATGCAGATCCAGTTCCCCGTTATCATCCAGCTCAACCGGATCATAGGCTTCGGGGATAACCGTCTCGTCATCACCGGCAGCCACTGCGCAGTAGCTGAAAGGGATGTCGAGCGCCTGCTCGAGCGGTGAGCCGCACCGTTGACACTCCTGCTGCACGCGGACGCTGATACGTCCCTTAATGACGGGCAACTTCTGGGCATCAATCAGGCAGTCAAGCTCCACCTGTGCGGGACCCACCAGCGGTGCGACGTCGTTGAGACGCGGCAGCTGTTGGGCAGCCACGATGCCGACATAAGACAGGCGCTTTTGCGCCGCTCGTACCGGATCGATTGCGTGGGGAAGCTTCACCTCTTGCATAGGGCGCGAATCATAATCACCCGGCGCCATCGAGTCAAAGAGAAAAAGGCCAGTAATGCAGCAGCGCAACGGCGTCGGTGCTTATAATCGGCCCATCGCCGATTGCCGGAGTCTGCCATGCACCGCCCCCTGATCCTCGCCTCAACCTCTCCTTATCGTCGCGCCCTGTTGGAAAAGCTGGGGTTGCCCTTCGCCTGTATTGCTCCCCAAGTCGACGAGCAGCCGCAAACTGGTGAAAGCGCCCAGGCATTGGTGGAGCGACTGGCGCGGGCCAAGGCGGCGGCAATAGCGGCACAGTATCCAGATGCGCTGGTGATTGGCTCAGATCAGGTCGCCGTTATCGACGGCGTGATTCTGGGTAAACCGCACAGCCACGACCGTGCCTTTGCCCAACTGCAAGCTGCCAGTGGCAAGGCAGTAACCTTTTTAACCGGCCTGGCGCTGGTGCATCAGGCTGGTGGTCGCGTGCTGTCGCTGGTGGAACCCTTTGAGGTGAAGTTTCGCCGCTTGAGCGAACAGAGCATCGAGCATTACCTGCGTCTGGAACAGCCCTATGACTGCGCAGGCAGTTTCAAAAGTGAGGGGCTGGGCATTAGCCTGTTCGAAGCCTTGCAGGGCCGCGACCCCAATGCCCTGATCGGTTTACCCCTGATCGCCCTTATCGATCTGCTGACCGAACTGGGCTACGACACCCTGGCCGCAGCCCGCGCCGCTCAGTCGACGCGCACATAGCGGCGCAAACACCACAGTGGCCCAATCAGCAGAAACTGCAGATCAGTGAAGAACGCCGGGCGCTTGCCCTCAATGCGGTGGCCGACAAACTGGGCAACCCAGGCCAAGGCAAAGAGCAAGGCGCACAAGCCGAGCAGCAGCGCCTGATTGTGAAACGCGGCGATCACCCCGGC
>JAGOCY010000121.1 GCA_017998495.1 Corallincola sp. | reverse complement strand
GTCTTGGTTTGTGAGCCGGGGTAATCACCCTTACCCCTTGTATCGGCCCCTAGCCATTTTCCTTTAGGGTCTTTACCAAAAAATTTTGGGGCTCCTTAAGGGAGCCCCATAACCAACTGAATCAAATATGGATTTAGCCTTGCAGCAGCGACAGCGCAATCTGCGGTTGCTGGTTAGCCTGAGTCAGCATTGAGGTTGCGGCCTGCTGCAGTACCTGGTTACGGGCCAGCGCGGCTGATTCGGCAGCGAAGTCAGCATCCATGATGCGCGAACGCGAGGCCGAGACATTTTCACTGATGCTCTGCAAGTTGCGGATGGTCGAACTGAAGCGGTTCTGCTTGGCGCCCAGATCCGCACGCACCTTGTTAACTGTGGCTAGCGCCGAGTCAATCGAGCTGATCGCGAGTTGTGCACTGGATGAAGTACTGATGTTCAGCGCCGCAATCCCCAAACCGTTCGTCCCCATCGAAGTGGCGATGGCAACGCTAATCGTGGTGTTGGCATCGGGACCAATCTGGAAGCCTGTGTTGAACGTTCCTCGCAGCAGAAAAGTACCACCAAAAGTTGTCTTTCCTGAGACACGGTCGATTTCAAGTTTCAGTTCTGCCACTTCCTTCTGCAGAGCAGCCCTGTCATTAACATTGTTGGAACCGTTGGCAGACTGGATGGCCAGTACCCGGATGCGCTGCAACATAGAGGTGGTTTCATCCAGCGCCCCTTCAGCGGTCTGCGCCAGCGAAATACCATCGTTGGCGTTACGGGCAGCCTGGTTAAGACCGTTGATCTGGGAGGTCAGACGGCTGGCGATCTGCAAGCCTGCTGCGTCATCCTTGGCGCTGTTAACGCGCAAGCCTGACGACAGTCGCTGAAACGAGGTCTGCAACGAGTCGGTGGCCTTCGACAGGTTCCGTTGCGAGTTCAGCGAGGCCACGTTGGTGTTGACATAAAGCCCCATGGGATAGCTCCTCTTTATCTCAAAGTGCGGGCCCTGTGCTTACTCAGCAATCTGGACCACTGTTTTCGTTGCGCTTTTGACGGCGCGTCAAAAGGTCACCCTTGACATTCAAAGTCCGTGCCAACTTACAAATAATTGAACAGGGTCAACCCCTGTAGCTGGATAAAGGTCTGCTGGGAGGCCTGCAAGGCCAGCTTGGCCTGCTCGAACTCCGCCACCGCCTTGGCATAATCGAGGTCTTCAAGCTTGCCTTTGGATTCGTTGAGGGTGAGTGCCAGGTCATCGTTGAGATTGGTCTGGCGCTCAAGGGTATTTAGCCTTGAGCCCACCTCGGCGCGGCGAGTGGTGATATGGGTCAGGCTGGCGTTGAGCTGCGACAGGTACTGGCCATAATTCACGCCGTTCTGCTCACGAGTGCCGCTGACGCGGCTGGTTTCCACCCAGCCAATCAGGCTCTGCATGGTCTCGAAGATGCTGACCTCCTGCCCCGGCGTCAGACTCAGGCTGTCGCCCGGCAAGGGGTTGCCGTCAAGCGACACTTCAATGCCGTTAAAGGCAATGGTTTGCCCGGGGGTATAAGCGGCCGTCGAAAAGACCGTCGTGGACGTGCTGTCGGTTACCGTCAACTCCATGACACCGTTGCTGTCGGCATCGGTGAAGCTGAAGTTGTAATCAGGTGGCACCCCAACCGCGTTATAGCTGCCGGGGTTGACGATCTCCGCCTTACGCACGCTGATGCCGCCGGCGTTGGTGGCATAGCTCGGCAAAAAATCGCCGATGGCGTTGGGCGCCTTGAGAAAGATCGAGTCGCCTGCCTGGCTGGTGGCGACGTAGACGCCGCCTCCGACCTGTAGCCGCCGCTCGCCGTAGTCACCCTGATAGCTCACCGAACCATCACCGCCGACCAGAAACGGCTGCTTGTCGGTCTGGTAGCCGGCAAAGATGTAGTTACCGGATTCATCACGGGTGTTGGCCAGGCTGACCAGTTCGTCATAAGCCCCTTTGAGCTCAGTGGCAATGGCCAGCATGTCATCCTGGCTATTGGCGCCGTTATTGGCCTCGATAGCCAACACCTGAACCCGCATCAACAGATTTTCGACACTGGCAAACACGGTTTCACCCAGGGCATTGCTGGCCTCGGCTGAATCGATGTTGCGGTTGTATTGCTCCAGCCGCACCAGCTCTTCCTTGATGCCGGAGATGGTGCCGTTAGCCACAGGATCATCCTTGGCGGTTAGCACCCGTTTGTCGTCGGAGATATAGGGTGACTGGGCCGTCAGCTCTGCCGCCTTGCGGCCAATGTTGGCCGAATTGGTCTGGTAGAACTGGAAGGTTGAAACACGCATGGTGTTACCTCATCGCACGGATTGCAGAATGGTGTCGAACAGGGTCTGGGCCACCGACACTATGCGTGCCGACGCCTGATAGGCCTGCTGAAAGCGCAGCAGATTGGCCGCCTCCTCATCGAGGTTGACGCCCGAAGCCGAGGCGATCCGCGCCACGGCCTGATCGTTCATAACACTGGCACTCTTGAAGCTCGCCTCGGCTGACGACGCCTGCGCCCCGATCAGGTTGGCATTGGCCGTGATCGCTTCGTTAAATGCGAACTGGCCACCTTTGAGCACCCGCAGGGATTGGCTGGCCGCCAGCTTCAGCGCGTTGTCACCGTTGCCCACACCAAAGGCATCGCGGATATCGAAGCGCTCAGGGGCGAACGGCGCCTGACCTGAGGGCTGACCACTGATCTTGAGCGAGAAGGCCGCAGCGGCCGGCGCCGGAGGTACGTCAATGGTCTGTTCGGGAGGGGTGTAGGCACCGGTTCCCATCACCGCATTACTGCTGTCATAGAGGGTGTAGGTGAAAGTGCCGGGCGGGTCTTCGAGCACCTCCAGCCGCATGTTGGTCAGCGCCCGGGCCGCTACCGGATCATTGATCTGGGCGATCTCGACCCGACCACTGCTGACGTTATTGGTCGAGGCCACCACTGCCACCGGCGTGGCGGCGGCGATGCCGCTGGCCTGTTGCAACTCCACCTTGAAGTTGGCCACACCGTTACGGGTTGGGCGCACGATCCAGCTATCACCCGCCGCAGGCGCACCGCTGGCCTCAACAAAGGTGAAGCCATCAGCGGTGGCAAATGGTCCTGCACCCGGCGCACCCAACGTCGTGGCCGCACCGCTGGTCAGGTTGGTGAGGATGTAATCGCTGCCGTTGTAATCGACGCGATAATCACTGCCCGTCAGGTCGCCAACGGCATCAATCCGGATCTCGCCGACCAGAGTGCCGCTGTTGCCGCTGCGTGCCAGCATGCGCGCCTGCTGGCTGCTGGTGCCATTGATGTCCGCAAACAGGTTGGCCCCCGCCAGGCCGTTCAGATCGAGGCCACGCGCCTGCTGATCATTGATGGTCTCGGTAATGCCCATGGCCACCAGATCCAGCTCGGCCAGCGACTGTTTGAGGTAGTCATCGCGATAGGCAAACAGCGCCCCCAGCTTGCCACCCAGGCTGCTTTCGTCCAGCTGGACCAGCGCCCCCCTGTTGGTCAGTACCACTTCGGTCATCAGCGGGTCGGGATCGCCGGGCACAGTCTGGGTATCCAGCGCCGTCACCTCGGTAACCAGCGTCTGGCCCTGACCAATAAACACCGAAATGGCACCCGATGGATGCTCATAGCTGGAAACAGAGACATATTCAGACAGCTCGGTCAGCAATCGATCCCGTTGATCGAGCAGATCATTCTGGCCCCCAGTTACCCCCTGATTGGCGATCAGCTTTTGGTTGAGGGCTGCGATCTCATCGGCGATCTCCCCCACCCGGGTCATCACCTGGCTGATCTCCGATGAGATCAACTCACGCTGGGAACTGAGGGTACTGGTCAGGGTCTGCATCTCGCTGGAGAGCACCCTGCTCTTATCCAGCAGGATCTGGCGCAAGCCGGTATCACCCGGCTTGTCTGCAACGGCATTGAGCGCCTTGTAAAACTGCTGCAGCGAGTCGGTCACCACCTTGCCGCCGCGTGACAGGGTGGAATCTAGACCTGAGAGCTTGGTGCTCAGAGTATCGGCATAACTCAGCCGCGATTTTGCCAGCAGACTCTCGCGATAGGCGTAACGGTCAAAAATACGCGTCACATCATCGACTTTGACACCGCTGCCATACCAGTTGCCACCGACCCAGATGGCGGGCGTGGTCACCTGTTCAGCGCGCTGGCGGTTGTAGCCAGCGGTATTGACGTTGGCGATGTTGTGGCCAGTGGTGGTCAGCTGCTGCTGCGCGGCCATAAGCCCGCTGACACCCAGCTGATAGAGATCCACACCCATGACTTGCCTCTCCCGTAGCGCCACCTGTTACTTGGGTGTGGCGCTTCCCTCGAGGTGGGCGCTCACCCGTTCAAGCACGGCGAGGATCTTCTTGGCGTAGAGGGGATCCGTCGCGTACCCGGCCTTCTGCAACTCATGCAAGAACTTTGCCGGGTCATCAGATTGACGCATCGCCTTTTCGTAACGTGACGAATTCTCTAGGAATTTCTGAAGATCCTGGAAGGATTCAGCAAAGGATTGGTAAACCCGGAACTGGGAGCGTCGCTGAACCGCCACTCCGCCTTCAAACTCCAGCGCCGTGACCTGGGTACGCTCCCCATCCCAGCGCTGATCGGCCTTGATGTTGAACAGGTTATGGCTGCTACCGCCTTTACCGTCAGCCAGCACCTTGCGCCCCCAGCCGGTCTCAAGTGCGGCCTGCGCGATCAAGACCGATACCGGAATGCCGAGTTTGGCTGCCACCTGCTGGGCATAGGGTTTGACCGCTTCGATAAAGGCCTCGGGCGAGCCATCGAGGATCGGCTGAGCCGTTGCCGGGCGGTCACTCTTTGCCGCCTTGGCGGCAACTGGCGTCGTATCTGCCACCTCCCGACTGGCGGGTTTCGCGTAGCTGCGGCGCGGCGTTACCGCCTCATCCAGCAGATTGACGCTACGGCTGGTGACCTGGGGAATATGCTCCGGCGGGGTAGCCGCAGCGGCCGCCGCCAGACCCGGCATACCACCACGAACCGTCGATGCCGGTAACTGGTTGCGGCCATCGGGCGCCAACTGGGCGACCATCAGCTCAGCCAAGCCCAAGGCGCCAGATGACGACAGCTCCAGCGCCATCTGATCATCCGCCATCCCCTGATAAAACTTGGTCGACTGGCTGTTGAACGGCTCGCCGGCCTCAAACACTTCGTTGGCTTCGCGCATGGTTTTGAGCCAACTCTTGATAAACAGCGACTCAAACTGCTGGGCCACCTGCTTCAAGGTGTCGCCGTCCTGACGTTGAGCCCCCTGGCGCAAACGGTCCAGTTGGCTCAGATCGAAGATGTTGGCGTTGCCCACGTCATTCATGGCGCGACCTCAGATCACCACCAGCTGGCCACGCAAAGCGCCGGCTTCGCGCAGCGCCTCGAGAATGGCCACGATATCGCCCGGGGCCGCGCCCACCGCATTGATGGCGCGCACTAGGTCATCCAGGGTGCTGCCCGGGTTAAAGACAAACATGCGTGAGTCGTCGCGAGTGACATCGATAATGCTCTGCTGAGTCACCACCGTCTCCCCTTCCGACAAGGGGTTGGGCTGGCTCACCTGCTGCGACTCAGCAATAGTGACG
>JAGOCY010000120.1 GCA_017998495.1 Corallincola sp. | reverse complement strand
GCTGGGTGCTGTTTGGCCTGATCTGGGGGCTGGCGCTGGTCGGCATGATCATCGACAGCCTGCCCAACCGTGGCCGCCGCCTGATCCCGCTGGCGATCTACGCCATCATGGGCTGGCTCTGTCTGATCGCGGTCAAGCCGCTCTATGCCGCGCTGACCCCGGAGGGGTTCTGGTGGTTGCTGGCCGGCGGTCTCTGTTACACCGGCGGCATCGGCTTCTTTGTACTGGATGAGCGCATCCGCCACTTTCACGGCATCTGGCATCTGTTTGTGATGGCCGGCAGCATCTGCCACTACATCTGCATTCTGGGCTACGTCATCTAAAGCGGGTTGCATCGCCGCATCGCCTGCCTACAATGTCCGCCGCTTCCCGCCTTGAGTGTTTTTTGCGCAGATGAAGATTGGCCCCTACCAACTCGACAATCCGGTGATCTTGGCCCCCATGGCCGGGGTCACGGATCGGCCGTTTCGCACCCTGGTCAAACGCCTGGGCGCCGGCCTGGTGGTGTCCGAGATGCTGTCGGCCAACCCCCAGCTGCGCGACACCGAGGAAAACCGCCGCCGCCTCGACCATGGCGACGAGCCGGGGCTGCGAGTGGTGCAGATCGCCGGCAGCGATCCGGCCGAGATGGCCGATGCGGCGCGCTACAACGTCGCCCAGGGTGCCCAGGTGATCGACATCAACATGGGCTGCCCGGCCAAGAAGGTGAACCGCAAGCTGGCCGGTTCGGCACTGATGCAGTACCCGCAGCTGGTGGAGCAGATCCTCGGTGCCGTGGTCAGCGCGGTGAGCGTGCCGGTGACCCTCAAGACCCGCACCGGCTGGGACCCGGACCACCGCAACGGGCTGGAGATCGCCCAGATCGCCGAGCGCTGCGGCATCGCCTCGCTGGTGATCCATGGCCGCACCCGCGCCTGCCTCTACAAGGGTGAGGCGGAGTACGACACGGTGCGCGCCATCAAGGCAGCGGTATCGATGCCGGTGGTGGTCAACGGTGATATCACCAGCCCCGAGAAAGCCAAGGCGGTGCTCGACTACACCGGCTGCGATGCGCTGATGATCGGCCGCGCGGCCCAGGGCCGCCCCTGGCTGCCCGGTCAGGTGGCCCACTATCTGGCCAGTGGCCAGCTGCTGGCCGATCCGCCCCTTGAGCTGCAGCAACAGCTGATGCTCGACCATGTGGCCGAACTGCATCAGTTTTACGGCGCAGTGCTGGGGCCACGCATCGCCCGCAAGCATGTCGGCTGGTATCTCGATGGCGAGCGGCACCGCGACTTCCGCGCCCAGTTCAACGCCATCGACGACGGCAGTGACCAGCTGCGCCAGCTCGACCATTACTTTCGCCAGCGCCAGCAGCAGGCGGGTGGCTGACCACAAGACGCCCGGCGCTCGCCAGCAATAATAAGGGCGCCCTGCGGCGCCCTTGTTGCTGACTCTGGCTGGGTTAACCCTGTTTGGCGGTCAGCCGGTAACGCATCACAAAGCCATCTTCGGGGTCGCTGTTAAACAGGCAGTCAAACCCGTCCGCCTGCTCATTGAAGATGCGGCAGGCCTGCACCGGCTCACTGACCCCAGCACTCCATGGCGCATCGGCAATGGTACAACTGCCCTCCTCGACACTACGTTCGCGGTCGTAGTCCCACACCAGCACGTTGCCCTGGCGCTGCCAACGCCCGGAGGTCTGGTAATAGGCACAGCCGCTGGCGGCATCGGTGGCCTGATAGTCGGATGCGCCATTGGCAGCCAACTGTTCATGGCCGTCATGCTGCTCAGCACAGCCATTGCCGAGCAGATAGGTGGTGTAGTCGCCACCGAGCTGATGTGGTGTCGGCGCGGCTGTCGCTTTGGCCGGTGGAATGGTCGAGGTCTGCTCGCTGTGAATGCCCTGCTCGCCGATCCAGGTTCGCGATACCCCTTTCACCCGCATCATGCCGGCAAACTGGTTGATCGAGGCACGCATCACGCAGTCCTGGCCATCGTTGCTGCCATCGTCTGCCCACTCATCGTCGCCACTGTCGGCACTGATCGCCTTGGCCAGCAACTCCGCTGGGTCAAGCTGCTCAAGAGCGCTGGCATAATCGATGGCCGAAGCAAATAGGGCGTTGCTCTCAACCTTCTCCAGGCTGATCTGCTCTGCTTCCTTGGCGGCCTGCTCGCCCACATAGACGATGGCATGCTCGCCTTTGACCTTCAGCCACAGGCTGAACGCCTGCGGCCACCCCTCAGGCATCGGCAGCTGCACCGGGGTGTCGTCAGCCGGCCAGCTCAGGGTGCTGACCAGCGGGTTGAAGGCTGCGCTCATGTTCCACAGCGTACGCGGGTTAGTCGCGGCCACGCCGATCAGGGCGTCAACCGACTTGACCGGCAACTCAGCCCCCGGCTCGGCCAGCGCCACCTGATAGAGGGCGCCATAGACCCCTTTGAGGCCATTCACCATGGCCGTGCCCGCCGCGATCATTGCCGGATTCTGCTCCGCTGCGCTCACTCGCAGCTGCTCCAGCGGCCCACACTGGTAACTGCCACTGGTAAACAGCGACCATAGCTCCTGACTGGCAGAGGCCAGCTCGCGGGTGTTGATGCCATAGCCGAAACCGAACCACGGCACGCTGCCATCGTCGCGACTGAGGGCCATGGGCACATAGCCCTGAATCCGGGCCAGCTGTTTGCGCACCTCCGGGTTGGTGAGCTGAAGCACGCTACGCACCTCGATCTGCGTGCCCTGATCACTGCTGCTCAGGCCATCGGCGGGTACGCCGCCAACCACCGCCGGCACCTGGCCGGCCAACGCCACTATGTCGTTGACACAGGCAGCGTTCTGCCACTCCGCCAGCGCGGTGTGGTAATCCTCACCACCCAAGGTCGCCATCTGGCGACCGAGCAGGCTGTGCTTGGGCTCCACCACGGCGCGCGCCAGCTCCACCAGGCTGAGACGGAACAAGCTATGGTTGGCCAGCTGCAGTTGCCCCGGCAGCTCGCTGATCACGCCGCTATCGGCCAGCGACTCGGCCGGCTCGCGGCTGCCCAGCACCAGACCCCGCGCCTCATCGTCGAGGATGGCACTCAAGGCGGTGATCCGGGTTTTGCCCGGGGTCACCACTACCGCCAGCGCCAGGCTGGGCTCATCCTCAACCAGCATCAGCTTGAGGTAGTCGATGCCCCCTTCGCTCAGCCGCTCAAACTGCAGTTGATTGCGGCTGGCCAGCTGCTCGAAGTAGCTCGCCAAGGCCGGGCCATCGGCATCGAAACGCACCACGGGCACCATGCCCACGGTGTAGATGGCTGCTGGCTGGGCGCGATTAACCGGGATCACCTGGCTGTCGTAATCCGAGGCGCTGGCCAGCAGATCCCCCAACAGTTGCATCAGCAACTGCAGGCGGCGTTCATCCTGCTCGCTCTGGTGCGCCGCGACTTCGCCTTCACCTTCGGCGGCCGCTGCAGCTGCCTCGTCGCCGCTATCGGCGGCCTGCTGCGCGGCCTCGGCAGCTGCCTGAGCCGCCTTGTTGCGGTACTGGTGATAGGCGAGCACGGCGACATCACGGTACAGCGCCACCATCTCGCCCGCCTGCTTGGAGTAGAGGGTCGCGGGCGCCGCCTCCAGCCCGCCGGCATAGAGCAGGGTATCGGCCGGGATCTCATTGAGATAGCCCAGATCACTGGCCTGCTGATGCTGCCACCACCAGCCGCCCGCTGCTACCGCAGCCGCCACTGCCACCGCTACCGCGGCCTTCACTGCTTGCGCCATTGTCCTCATGCTCCCTGGCTGTTGAATCGGGTTGACGCGCCACTTTAACCAAGGCGCAAGGGCTAAGCTATGGCCGCATCCCCAAGGCGAGAGGCCGGCCACCCATGGCCACCACAACCTGTCACCCTTGTCAGTCAGGCACCAGACGGGCTTAATAGCCGCCAGCAGACGGTCGTGAAGACCCGCAGCTCGATTACCCTGCCCGTTAGTGACTACACAAGGAGCGTTGTCATGACCCAGTCGTTGATCCGCCACAGTGCGGCCCTCACCCTGCTCAGCCTGTTGCAGCTGGCGCCCGTCCAGGCCACGGTGCTGCCCCATATCGAATTGTTGGAGGTGTGGCGCAACAGCACCATAAGCGCCCAGCTGGCGGTGAGCCAAAACCAGGGCCAGGATGGCCAACTGCCGCAGGGAGCCAGCCGCCACTACCGCGATGGCGGTGAACTCTGGGGCCTTGACCATGATGAGATCCGCTACCCGCTGGCCATCAGCCTGCCCGCCAACCCTGACTACAGTGGCTTTGCCGATGGTCAGGTACGTCAGCAGCAACAGCTGGATCTGGCCACCATCAGTGTCCAGCAGCTGGCCGACGTCAACGTCAGCGCTCAGGGCGACACCTTTAGCCAGACCATTGAGGGCCAGGGCCAAGCGCTGGCCGAGGCTCGCTACCGCTTTATCCTGCATGGCGACGCCCTGACCCGGCTCGATATGGACAGCAGCGTCAATCAGTTCCGTGATGACAATGT
The DNA here is from genome assembly GCA_017998495.1 of Corallincola sp. Taxonomy (GTDB): domain Bacteria; phylum Pseudomonadota; class Gammaproteobacteria; order Enterobacterales; family Neiellaceae; genus RGIG665. The sequence goes on along the minus strand of JAGOCY010000120.1, from coordinate 1,109 downwards.
GCGCTTTTTACTGGAGCGACTGGTGGACGGAGGCGGCAGCGAAGTGGTGTGGCAGGACACTGTGGTCTACGACGACCAGTGGCAGCCGCAGCGCACCTTCAGCCGCAAGCTGGAGCTGACGGCAGGCACCTACCAACTACAGCTGTCGGCATCGGCACACAGTACGCTGAGTGGCAGTGACCAGCGCGCCGAGAACAGCCAGATCCAGGCCACACTGGTGGTGATCTCTGCCCTGTGCCAGTGCTGCCGCCTGCCCGAAGGTAAAGGCAGCGAGCAGGTCAAGGGCGACTGCGAGTGGCTGCCAGTGCCGCCACAGCCGCAACCACTGAGGCATTGAGTCGGGCGCCCACAGCCAGGGGCCAACAGCGCAACAGCTAGGCAGCGGCATCACCTTCAGCCTTGGCTATAGTTTGGTCAAAGCCCGGAGCTGGAGGTGCCATGCGCATCAGCCTGTTGTTGTTGCTGCTGTTCAGCTGGCCGCTGAGCGCCACTCAGGTTATTACCCATGTGCTGCCGGAGACGGCCGATGACAGCCGCGCCCGCTACCCACTAGCGCTGCTCAAGCTGGCGCTTGATCACAATGGCGTCGACTACCGCCTGCAGGGCAGCGAGGGGATGACCCAGAGCCGGGCGCTCAAGCTGTTGGCGCTGGGCCAGGGGGTGGATGTGGTGTGGACCATGACCTCGCCTGAGCGTGAGGCGGCGCTGCGACCAATCCGTATCCCTATCCACAAAGGGCTGATCGGCTGGCGGGTGCTGCTGATCCGCAGCAGCGATGCCGGGCGCTTTAGTACTGCCGGCAGCGACAGCCTCAAACTGATGATTGGCGGCCAGGGCCACGACTGGCCGGATCGCGACATCCTCGACAGCAACGGCTTTGCCATTACCCCGTCGCCCAGCTACGGCGGGCTGTTTGAGATGCTGGCCAGCGGCCGCATCGACTACTTCCCGCGCAGCGTCATCGAAGTGGTGGACGAGCTCCACGCCCATGGCAACAAGGGGCTGATGATCGAACCGTCGCTGATGCTCTGGTACCCCACCGCCATGTACTACTTCGTGCACCCCGACAACGACCAGCTGGCCGGGTTGATTGAGCGCGGGCTGGAGGC
>JAGOCY010000119.1 GCA_017998495.1 Corallincola sp. | reverse complement strand
CCACGGGCCAGGCTGGGAGCAGGCGCCGCAGCCGGCGCGGCACTTGCGGCAGCCGCTGAGGCCACGGTGGAAACCAGCGACGGCCGGGCAGAGGCCGTTACTGGCGGCAAAGGTGCCGGCGGTTCCGGCCGGCGCAATGGCATCGCCCGCCGTCGCCCCAGCGCTTTCACCCGCTGCTGCAGCTGGCGCTTGGCTTCCTCTTTATCGCGCGAAATGTCTTCAAAACGCTTGGGCAGAAAATCCATGGCCCCAGCATCCAGCGCATTAAGGGTCGCCTGCGCCCCCTCCTGGGTCAGGGAGGAGAACATCAGGATCGGCGTCGGCTGCACCGCCATGATCGCCTTGACGGCGGCAATGCCATCCATCACCGGCATCTCAATATCCATGGTGACCACGTCCGGCCGCAGCTTTTGCACCTTGTCGATGGCATCGCGACCATTGCTGGCGGTATCCACCACTTCTAACTCAGGATCGAGGTTGAGGATCTCACTCAGCCGGCGACGGAAAAAACTGGAATCATCGACCACCAGGACCTTGATTGACATGCGAATTACTTAGTCTCCCGGCCCTTTTTAGTTCTTCTTGGCGTAATGCTTGAGCAGGCTTGGCACATCGAGGATCAAGGCGATACCGCCATCGCTGGTGATGGTGGCGCCAGCCATGCCCGGCGTGCCCTGCAGCATGGTGCCCAGCGGTTTGATCACCACTTCTTCCTGACCAATCAGGCTGTCGACCACAAAACCGACCTGCTTGTTGGCCCCCAGCTGCACGATCACCACATTGCCCAAGCCGCTATGATCGGTGCGCTTATGGGCTTTGCCGCGCCGGCGCACCAGCCAGTCTTCGAGATAGAACAGCGGGATCGCTTTCTGGCGCACAATCACCGTGCGCTGACCATCGACCACCTTGGTTTTGCTCAAATCGAGGTTGAAGATCTCGTTGACCGCCGCCAGCGGCAGGGCGAAGGTCTGCTTGCCGACCACCACCATCAGCGTTGGCAGAATGGCCAAGGTCAGCGGCACCTTGATCTCCATGGTGGTGCCGACACCCTTGGCCGAGTTGATCTGCACTGAGCCATTGAGCTGGGTGATCTTGGTCTTGACCACATCCATGCCCACGCCACGACCAGAGATATCGGATATCTCTTTCTTGGTCGAAAAACCCGGGGCAAAAATCAGGTTGAAGGCGTCCTGATCGGACATGCGCGCCGCTTGCTCGCTATCCAGCACACCGCGTTCAACCGCGATATTTTTGAGCTTCTCCGGGTCCATGCCGGCGCCATCGTCGGAGATCTTGAGCAGGATATGATCCCCCTCCTGCGACGCCGACAGCCGTACAGTTCCCGTCCGATTCTTGCCGTTGGCAATACGGATATCGGGCATCTCGATGCCATGGTCCACGGAGTTGCGCACCAGGTGGACCAAGGGATCTGCCAGCGCCTCCACCAGATTCTTGTCGAGATCGGTCTCCTCGCCTTCCAGTTCAAGGTTGATATCCTTGCCCAGGCTGCGCGCCAAATCGCGTACCACGCGCGGGAAGCGGCCAAACACCTTCTTGATCGGCTGCATGCGGGTTTTCATCACCGCGCCCTGCAGGTCGGCAGTTACCACATCAAGGTTGGCCACCGCCTTGGCCATATCTTCATCAGCCGACTTGGCACCCACCAAACTGACCAGACGGTTACGCACCAGCACCAACTCGCCGACCATATTCATGATCTGATCAAGACGCGCGGTATCGACACGTACTGTGGTGTCAGCCGCAGCCGCCTTCTTGTCGTCATCGCCCTTATCGATTGCCACAGGCGCAGGAGCACGCGTTGGTGCCTCGGCCTTGGGTGCAGCGGCTGGCGCTGGCTTAGCGGCCTCCTCAGCAGGTGCCTTGGCGGCCGGAGCCGGGGCTTCGCTGGCGCGGGCGGCGGCGTTGGCGATTGCGGCGCGCACCACCGCCGGCCCCTTGCCTTTGCCATGCAACTGGTCCAGCAGCGCTTCAAATTCATCGTCGGTGATCTCATCACCATCACCACCAGCGCCACCGGCAGGAGCCACGACCGCATCAGGGCGGCCGCCATGGCGGCCTTTGCCATGTAGCTGATCCAGCAGTGCTTCAAACTCGTCGTCGGTAATATCACCGTCGGCGGCCGCCTGCACAATGGCGGCGGCACCCGGGCCTTTGCCCTTGCCGTGCAGCTCGTCCATCAGTGCGTCGAACTCGGCGTCGGTCATCTCATCGACACTGCCCTCGGCACGATGCTGAGCAGCGGCAATCACATCCGGATCGGCAGCAGCAGCCGCCACCGGTTCTGGCACTAGTGCCGGTTGCGGTGCCTTAGCCACAACTTTGGGGGCAGCCGCAACCGGCGGCTGTTTGCCATCGTCAGGCTCGCTGAGGTGATGCAGCGCGTCCAGCAACTGCTGCGAAGCAGGCGTTAACGGCGCCCGATTCTGCAACTCACCAAACATCGCATTGATCGCATCCAGCGCCTGCAGGATCACATCCATCAATTCGGGGGTGACCTGACGCTTGCCGTTACGCAGGTTATCAAACACGTTTTCGGCGCCATGGCAGGCATCGACCATCGCCGTCAGCGACAGGAAGCCCGCACCACCCTTAACGGTGTGAAAACCACGGAAAATGGCGTTGAGCAGGTCGCGGTCATGGGGCTTGTTCTCAAGCTCGACCAGCTGCTCCTGCAGTAATTCGAGGATCTCGCCTGCTTCGACCAGGAAATCCTGGAGGATATCTTCATCGACATCGAAGGCCATCGATCTCTCTCCCCTTGTCAGAAGCCCAAACTGGACAGCAGATCGTCGACCTCATCCTGGCCGGAGACCACCGAGTTGCGGTTGACCGAGTCAACCACCGGCCCTTCTGCGCGCATCGCATCAGCCAGGGCCACCTGATCAACCTTGGCCGGCTCCAGCTTGCCCTGCTTGACCGGACCACCGAACACCTTGACCAGATTGATCAGGCTCTCTTCTACTTCGCGTACCAGATCGATCACCCGGCGGATCACCTGCCCGGTCAGATCCTGGAAATCCTGGGCCATCAACACTTCAGTCATCAGCTCGCGCAGCTTTTCTGAATCCTGATCCGAGGCCTTGAGCAGCGCATCGAGCTCATGGCACAGAGCCTTGAACTCACCAATGCCAAGCGAGCGCGACATTAGCTTTTCCCAGTTGGGCAGCACGGCGCGAATGCGGCTGTGCAGATTGTCAGCCAGCGGCAGGCTGGCTTCGACGGCATCCATGGTGCGGTTGGCGGCTTCTTCGGTCTTGGCGATAACGTAGCTCAAGCGTTGCTTGGCATCGGGAATATCCTCAGTCGCCAGCGCGCCCAGTCGCGGGTCCAGATGAAAATCGTTCAGCGCGTCATGCAACTGGCGAGTCAGCTTGCCCACTTCGGCAAACAGCTCTGTAGAGAGGCGATCAGCACCGCTGTTGATGCTGCCCAGCAGCATATCTGCCTGGGTCTGCTGCCCCTGCTCCAATAGCGCGACCAGCTCTCGCGCCTGTTCAAGCGTAATCATTGGCGTGTTACTCATGCCACGGCTCTCCTGTCATATGCGGGCCGCGGCCTTCAGCCGATACGCTCGAAGATCTTGTCGAGCTTTTCCTTGAGCGTTGCTGCCGTAAAGGGCTTGACGATGTAGCCATTCACCCCAGCCTGGGCAGCCGCGATGATCTGCTCCTTCTTGGCCTCGGCGGTCACCATCAGCACCGGTAGGTGCTTGAGTTTGTCGTCGGCCCGAATCGCCCGCAGCAGGTCGATGCCCTGCATCCCCGGCATGTTCCAGTCGGTCACCACAAAATCAAACTCGCTGCTCTGCAACATCGGCAACGCCGTGTTGCCGTCGTCGGCTTCATGGGTGTTGTTGAAACCCAGGTCGCGCAGCAGGTTCTTGATGATTCGACGCATCGTCGAGAAATCATCAACGATGAGGATCTTCATGTTCTTATCCAAGGCGCCCTCCGGAGCTTCCCCTAAGCGAACGGCGGAACGTCCCGCCAGTACTTCAATTTGGCCTTAAGCCGGTGCATCGCCTGCGACATGATCTGGCTGACTCTGGACTCACTGACATCCAGAACCTGGCCAATCTCCCGCAGGTTCAGCTCTTCATCGTAGTATAGCGACAGCACTAGTGATTCACGCTCAGGCAACGTTGCAATTGCTTGAGCAAGCGCACGCTGAAATTTTTCGTCGGCAACCTGTTCGAATGGCAGGTTGCCATCAGGCTCCTGCTCAGCGCTCAAAACATCATCAGTTACGCCCAGATCCTCGATACCGACCACCTTGCCGGCACTGATATCGACCAGCATGCCGTGATAGTCATCAAGGGAGATATCGAGCTTGCGGGCAACCTCGGCGTCGGTGGCATCGCGCCCCAGGTCTTGGGAGATCTCATGGATCGCTTCGCTCACCATACGACTGTTGCGGTGCACCGAACGCGGCGCCCAGCCCTGGCGGCGGATCTCGTCGAGCATGGCACCGCGAATGCGGATGCCGGCGTAGGTTTCAAAACTGGCGCCCTTGCTGCCATCAAACTGGCGCACCGCCTCAAGCAGGCCGATCATGCCGGCCTGAATGAGGTCGTCGAGCTGCACGTTGGCTGGCAGGCGTCCCTTGAGGTGATGTGCAATCCGTTTCACCAGCCCCGCGTGCTGCTCAACGACCTGCTGTCGTTGTTGCGCCGCATAGGCTGATGCTTTATTCACGGATCTCTTCTCGCTCCGGGGCGGGGCGCCCAATCAGCTGTTCAATAAAGAATTCGAGATGGCCCGAGGGCTGGGCCGGCACTGGCCAGGTCATGGCCCGCGCCGCCAGAGTACGGAACGCCAGTGATGCGGCCGAGCGGGGGAAGGCATCAGTCACCACCTGCTGACGCCGCACCGCTTTGCGCACGTTCTCATCGAAGGGGATGGTCGCCACCAGCTCCAGCGCCACGTCGAGAAAACGGTCAGTCACTTTGGTCAGCTTGGCAAACAGCTCCTGCCCTTCACGCAGGCTACGTGCCATGTTGGCCACGATCTTGAAGCGGAACACGCCGTGCTCACGACTGAGGATCTTGATCAGGGCGTAGGCGTCAGTGATCGAGGTTGGCTCGTCACAGACCACCATCATCACGTCCTGGGCGGCGCGCGAAAAGCTCAGCACCATGTCCGAAATACCAGCCGCGGTGTCGATCAGCAGCACATCACAGGGGGTGCGCAGTTCACTGAAGGCGCGGATCAACCCAGCATGCTGGGCCGGGGTCAGTTCAACCATCGATTGGGTACCGCTGGCAGCGGGCACAATCATGATCCCTTTGGGCCCCTCGACCAGGATCTCTTCCAGCTCGCATTCGCCGGAGAGCACATGGGAGAGGTTCTTCTCGGCACGCAGGCCGAGCAGCACGTCGCAGTTGGCAAGGCCAAGGTCAGCATCGAGCACCAGCACTCGCTTACCGAGTTCTGCCAGTGCCACTGCCGTGTTGATGGTGACGTTGGTCTTACCCACGCCCCCCTTGCCGCCAGTGACCGCAATCACTTTAACCAGTCTGGATTTGTTCATGCTTCGCAGGCCACTTGCTTGATCACCGAGAATACTGCTCATACCGCGC
>JAGOCY010000118.1 GCA_017998495.1 Corallincola sp. | reverse complement strand
CCAAAGCGATGGCGTTCAGTCATCAGGTTGAGTGCGCTGATGTGCCGTGGCAGCAGCTGCACCCGCGAGATGCGCGGTGCCGCCTGTGGGTTAACTGGATAGGTGGTAGTGATGTCGAGCGCGCCGTGATAGCGGAAACAGAGCACCCCGTCGGCTGGTCGTAACCAGAGCTCGCACAGTTCATGCAACCCCATCAGCGGTACCTCGCAAACACCAAAGTGTTTTAACTGGCCCTGCATTCAACCTAGCCCAGCGCGCGGTGAGCGCAAGGAGGGGCCGAGGTTGCGCTGCTGATGCGGAAACCGGCGCCATATCATGAATCCCTGGCCAGCGAGTGGTTAAGATCGCGCAGCTGTGTGCAGAGGGAGGTTGCCTGTGTTGATCCGCGCTGAAACCGCTAGCGATGAAGCGGCCGTTGACCGGCTGTTGCAACTGGCCTTTGAGACCCCGGCTGAAGCCCGGCTGGTCAAGGCGTTGCGGCTCAACCGCGCGCTGACGGTGGCCTTGGTGGGCGAGCGCAACGGCAGCCTGGTGGGCGCCATCCATGTGTCGCCGATGACCTTGAGCCCTGCTCACCCGGGGGTGCGCTGTTACGCTTTGGCGCCGCTGGCGGTGGCGCCCAGCAGCCAGCGCCAGGGGCTGGGCAGCCTGCTGGTACGGGCCGCCATTCGTGAGCTGATCGCGCTGCGCGCCGACGCCCTGCTGGTACTGGGTGAACCGCGCTGGTATCAGCGCTTCGGCTTTGAGCCGGCGGCCAGTTATCAACTCGCCTGCCGTTATCCGGTGCCTCCGGAATATTTTATGGTGCTGCCGCTACGCGCCGCCCGCTTGCCAACTGAGCCCACCCTGGCCAACTACCATCCCGCCTTTCGCGTGCTCGACGAGGCAAACATCTGACAGGTTGCGCTGAGCCCTGCAGCAGGCTAGATTCGCTAGACATCTGTCTAGCTGGTTTGCCTGAATATGGTGATTGCTGAATCCCCGAGTCAACAACGACGGCTGCTGGAGCGCGAGCAGCGGCGAGAACAGATCGTCGATGCCGCCTGTGCCCTGGCCCTCAGCCAGGGCTGGGATCAGGTGACCGTGGATGGCGTGGCCAAGCGCGCCCGGCTGTCACGGGCGCTGGTCTATCTCTATTTTCGCGACAAGCGTGAGCTGCATGCGGCGCTGTGGGAGCGGGCTGCCCAGCAGCTGCAGCAGCGCTTCGAGGAAGCCGCCAGTCGCCATCAGCGTGGTTACGATCAGCTGGAGGCTGTTGGCCGTGCCTACGTCGCCTTTGCCCATGAATTCCCACATTTTTTTGAAGCGATCAGCCGTTTTGAGGCAAGCGAGCCGGCACTGCTGAGCAGCGATTCAGCTGAGGCCCGGGCGATGGCCTGCAACTTTGACAAACATGGCCTGATGGTGGCGGTGATCGAACGCGGTCTAAGCGATGGTTCGATCCGCGCCGATGTTGGCGATCCGGCATTGCTGGCCATCAGCCTGTGGGGTTTTACCCACGGCATCCTGCAGATCGCGGCCACCAAGGGGAAGCAGCTGGCCCATATCGGCGTGGCCGAGACCGCCCTGATCGAGCAGGCCTTCAGCCTGATGCGTCAGGCGGTGGCCCGCTAATTTTTTTGAATGGAATTTGACAGCTGTCTAGTAGCTGTACGTATGACCAGAGCCAGTAACCACCAACCCCGGTAAAGGACACCACGACCATGATTAATCTGTGCGCGCCATTGCGGATCAGGCTGCTGCCGATGACAGCCGCGGCGCTGGTGTTGGCGGCAATCGCCGGCTGCAGCCCGGCGCCCGCCGAGCCGACGGTGAGCGGCGAACGCCCGCAGCCGGTGGTGGTCGCCAGCCCCGAGCGGCGCAGCGAGGCCCCCGCGATCATGGCCATTGGCCGGCTGGCGGCGGTTGATGAGGTACCGCTGGCGTTTCTCACCGCCGGGGTGGTGGCGGAAGTGGCGGTGGATAGCGGTGATCTGGTGCAGCGCGGCGAGCTGCTGGCCCGTCTCGATATCACCGATCTGCTGGCCGAGCGCCAGCAGGCGGTGGCCAGTCTCGACAAGGCCGAGCGCGATCTGCGCCGCGCCAGCGAGATGCACCAGCGCCAGCTGATCGCCGCCGAGCTGCGCGATAACGCTCGCACGGCCCGCGACCTGGCGGCGGCGGCGGTAACCGGTGCCGATTACCGGCTGGCGCGCAGCGAACTGCGCGCCGCGTCGGCAGGCCGCATCATTGCCCGTCGTGCCGAGCCGGGCGAGGTGGTGGCTGCCGGCCAGCCGGTGGTGGTGATGGCCGGCGGGGAACAGGGCTGGCTGCTCAAGGTAGCGGTGGCCGACCGTCATGGCCTGCAGTTGGCGCTCGGTCAGCCGGCGGCGGTGACCATCGATGGTCTGGCGGGGCCGGAACTGGCGGCGCGCATCAGTCGTATCGACGGGGCCGCCGATGCCCACACCGCCACCCTCGCCGTTGAGCTGCAACTGCTCGATCCGCCGCCACAGCTGCGCTCGGGGCTGGTGGGCCGCACCCGGCTGACGCTGGGCCAGCCAGTTGATGAACTGCGGGTGCCATTGACAGCGCTGGTGGTGGCCAACGATCGTCATGGCGAGCTGTTTGTGGTCAAGGATGGCCGGGCCGAGCGACGGACGGTAGAGCTTGGGCGGCTGGTGCCCCCCGAGGTGGTGATCGTCGCCGGGCTGGCAGCCGATGAGCAGGTGGTGGTGGCCGGTGCCGCTTATCTGCATGACGGCAGCCGGGTAGAGCCGCAGCCTGCTACCGAGGCGCAGCCGGTTGCGGAGGTTCAGCCATGAGCCTGTGGGCCTTTGCCGTCCAGCGCTGGCAGTTCACCCTGGTGGTGTTTCTGCTGCTGGTGGCCCTCGGCAGCTACGCCTTGGTCAGCATTCCGCGTCAGGAGGACCCGGCTTTTCCCATTCCGGTGACCTCGGTCATTGTCCATTTTCCCGGTGCTGAGCCGGTGGATGTGGAGCGGCTGGTGGTCGATCCCATTGAGGATGTGGTGGCCGAGCTGGATGACGTCAAGGAGATCCGCTCCACCAGTGAGGATGGGCTGGCGGTCATTCGCATCGAGTTTGAATGGACGGTCGATGCCGAGCGCAAGTACGACGAGGTGATCCGCGAGGTCAACGCCCTGCGCCCGTCGCTGCCGGCCGAGGTGGCCGATATCGTCATTCGCAAGAGCAATCCGGGGCTGGTCAATATTGTCCAGCTGGCGCTGGTGGGGGAGAGCGCCAGCGCCCTGCAGCTGATGAAGCAGAGCGATGCGCTGAAAGAGCGGCTGCAGGCGATCCCAGGTATCCGCAAGGCGGAGACCTGGGGCTGGCCCGAACCACAGTTGCAGGTGGCGCTGGATCTGCCACGGCTGGCAGCACTGGGGCTGGACCCGCAGCGGGTGGCGGCGGCCATCGGTGGCGCCGGCCGGACCGTGCCCGGCGGCACCCTTGATGCGGGCGAGCGCCGTTATAACGTCAAGACCAGTGGTGACTACCGCAGCCCCGATGAACTGGCGGCGACGGTGGTGGCCAGCAGCGATGGCCGGCTGGTGACCCTGGCCGATGTCGCCGAGGTGAGCTGGGGCGAGGCCGAGCACAGCTATCTGGCCCGTTACAACGGCGAGCGCGCCGCCTTTGTGACCGCCAGCCTCAAGGACGGCAAGGATATCTTCGCCGTGCAGCGCCAGATCGACGCCGTGGTGGCCGAGTTTCGCACCAGCCTGCCGGCCGGCCTGCGGCTGGAGGTGGGCTTTGTGCAGGCCAGCAACGTGGCGGACCGCCTGCAGCGGCTGGGCATCGACTTTGCCATCGCCATCGGGCTGGTGTCGCTGACCCTGCTGCCATTGGGGTTGCGCGCCGCTGGCATCGTCATGCTGGCCATTCCGCTGTCGCTGGCGATGGGCATTGCCGGGCTGTGGTTTCTCGGCTTCTCGCTCAACCAGATCTCCATCGCCGGCTTCGTGGTGGCCCTCGGCCTGCTGGTGGATGACGCTATCGTGGTAGTGGAGAACATCGCCCGCCACCTGCGCGAGGGGGCCAGCCGCATGCAGGCGGCCATCGCCGGCACCAGCCAGATCGTGCTGCCGGTGCTCGGCTGCACCGCCACCCTGCTGTTCGCCTTTTTGCCGCTGCTCAACCTGCCAGAGGGGGCGGGGCTCTTTACCCGCGGCCTGCCGCTGGCAGTGGTGCTGACGGTGGTGGCATCGTTGCTGGTGGCCCTGACCGTGGTGCCCTTTGTTGCCAGCCGGGTGCTGCCGCGTCAGCAGGCGGCCCATGGCAACCTGCTGCTGCGCGGCCTGACCCGCCTGATCCATCTGGTCTATGCACCGCTGGTGCGCCACGCCCTGCGCTGGCCACGCACCAGTCTGCTGCTGGGTCTGCTGCTCTGTGCCGCCAGCGTGCCGATCGCCGGGCGCATCGGTTTCTCGCTGTTTCCGGCGGCCGACAAGCCGCAATTTCTGATCACCGTGCGCGCCCCCGAAGGGGCATCGCTCACCGCCACCGACGAGGCGCTGCGGCTGGTGGAGCAGGAGCTGGCCCGCCATCCCGAGGTCAAGCATGTGCTGGCCAATCTCGGCAAAGGCAACCCCTACATCTACTACAACATCTTTCCGCTGGAGACCAAGAGCACCACCGCCGAGCTGCTGGTCAGCCTTGAACGTTGGGATCCGCTGGCCTCGCCGCAGCTGCTGGAGAGGCTGCGGGCGCACTTTGCCCAGTACCCGGCGGCCCAGATCGTGGTCAAGCAGTTTGAGAATGGCCCGCCCATCGAGGCGCCGCTGGCGGTGCGCATCATCGGCCCTGAACTGGCCACCCTGCGCCGGCTGGCCGGCGAGGTGGAGGCGGTGGTGGCCGCCACCCCCGGCACCCGCGACATCAATAACCCGGTGCGGCTGCCGCGCATCGACTATCAGCTCGGCATCGACACCACCAAGGCCGGGCTGCTCGGCTTTGACGAACAGCAGGTGGATGAGCTGGTGCGGCTGGCGATCGCCGGCAACCGGGTCGCGACCTATCGCGATGACGACGGCGATGAGTTCGCCATCAGCCTGCGTCTGCCCTTTGCCGGCAACCCCACCTTTGACCAGCTCGACCAGATCCTGCTAACCAGTCCGCTGAGTGGTGAGCCGCTGCCGCTGGCTCAGCTGACTGACCCCAAGCTGGTGAGCGGCCCCAACCGCATTGAGCGGCTGCAGCGTGAGCGCATGGTGACGGTCACCGCCTATCTGCAGCCCGGTCAGGTGCCGAGCCAGGTAGCCGGCCAGATCTACCGCCAGCTGGCCGAACTACAGCTGCCACCCGGCTACCGCATCGCCGCCGGTGGTGAGGCGGAAGCCGCCGCCAAGAGCCTCGGTGGTTTGGGCACCGCCATCATCGTCGCCCTGTGCGGCATTCTGGCGGTGCTGGTGCTGGAGTTCGGCACCTTCCGCTCGACCCTGATCGTGGCCGGGGTGATCCCTTTTGGCATCTTTGGCGCCATCGCTGCGCTGGCCCTGACCGGCTATCCGCTCTCCTACATGGCGATCATCGGCTTTGTGGCCCTGATTGGCGTCGAGATCAAAAACTCGATCCTGCTGGTGGATTTCACCAACCAGCTGCGCAGCCAGGGGG
>JAGOCY010000117.1 GCA_017998495.1 Corallincola sp. | reverse complement strand
GTGGGCTTGGCGTCGCTGCCTGGCGCTGCAGCGACAGCCGGCGTTACAGGTGCTGCGGCAGTAGGCGCTGTTGTTGACTGCGCGGCTTCAACCTTGGCTGCCGCCTTCGCCTGCACCGGAGCGGCTGGCGCTGCGGCCGTGGTGGTGGCCAGCGGCGGCCATGCCAGCCACTGCTGCTGTTGATGGTCGTAAAAGCAGCGCTGGGCCTGTGGATAGCGCTCGATCGCCAGCAGCCACAGCAGCGGTGGTGTTTGTGAGCAGCCCACCAGCGCGGCGGGTGGCTGACCAACCTGAGCGAACAGCACTGCCGCTGCTGCTGCGGTCAGTGGTTGGCCCGGTAATGGCCCCAGGTGACAAATGGCGGCGCTGAGGTCCGGGTGGTGTGGCGTCTGTGCTGAAAGCTGCAGGGCTGTCATGGCCGAGTCCCTTCGTGGTGAACAACAGCCGCGACCTTAGCCCAGCGTGGGTGCGCCTTGCCAGCGCGGGCCAACTGCGCCGTAGTCAGGATCACGATCCGGGCGAGGAGGGCAGCTGGCGCCGAGCGGACTGGATGCGTGACATACAACGCTGCTTGAGGGCCGGATTGCCCAGTGCCAGCAGGTCATCGGAACTGAGTATGCAAGGCGAGCCGAGCCCTTTCGCGGAAAGGGTATTGAGCCAGACGCCGTTGGAGTATGCGAGTGGCATGCCGCGTGGTGTTGCGTGGTGGCCTATGACCACGGCATCGATCCCGGTGAACAGTGGCGACCAGTTGATGTTGCCGCTAACGCCGGACTCTGCGGTACGCACCTGCCACCACAGCGTGAGGTCTGAAAGAACCGTCTCCTCATGGAGCCGCGGCTCCTCGGCAAACGCTTCAAGTGATGCTGACCAGTTAGCAAAGGGCAGGGTGGCGTGAGCGACGGCAATTCGTTTGTGGTCCGGCAGAACCACTTCAATCAGCAGGGGCAGTTTAGGTAGGTCGGGTAAGCGTGCGATGGCGTCTGCTTGCTGCGCTGCATTCAGCCCTTTCAACCAGTGACCACCAAGCGCTTGCTGTCCATCCGCACATTTTCGCCAACCCTGTTGGCGAGCTTTCAATGCCTGCGCTTCGTTATCCCCGGCAACGGAAAAAAACCAGGGTTCGTCTAGCAGCTTCAACAGTTCCAGTGATTGACCATCGGTGCCGATCAAGTTACCGGTGCAGAAAAGCATGTCCCCTTGGGCGCCATCGAATTGAAGCTGGCGCAGGTTTTCCAGTAGCCAGTTAGCCCTGCCAAGCAGATCACCGACAAAGAAGGCACGCCCACTGACGCTGTGCTGATGACAGATCTCGAACATGTGATCGGCTCCGTTGATAACAACTGGGGGGATCGTAGATCGCGGCGAGTGAACGCAGGTTTGCGCCGGCTCTCACTAGCGAAATATCCGGTTGAACAGAGACACCACGCCACAGCTGACGGCTACTGCCAGTACCACAGGCGCAGCCACGGTTGCGACCGTGGCCACACCCGCTGAAACACCCAAGGTGGAAACAGCGCTGGCAATCGCGGCTCCGCCAACGGTCGACGCTGCCGCACCAGCAGCACCGCTAACGCCGCCGACCACCGCTGCTTTGGCAACACTAGCGGTTGCCTCGGCGCCGGTGCACTCGCCATCGGCGTAGCGGCTAAGCGCGCAGACCCCTTCAACGGTGGCGCTCGCAATTGCACCAATTGCACCGCCGCTGCGCATGGAAGCCAGAGCCGCATGTTGTAGGGTGCCGGAACCGGCCGCTCCAGCGCGCTGCGCCAGGCGGGTGGTGGTGTCACTGCTAATGCCTGACGACTGCATGGTTCTCGCACTGCCTGCCTTGGCCAAGGCGGGATTGACCAGATTGGCGGTCTCTTTGGTGCCAACCAGCTTGGTTGCCGGAAAGCCGTTGTTGCTAACCCGCTTAACAATGCCATTCACGCCGCTGGACGACACGCAATCCTTGAGCTGGCTGCGGCCCACCACCTTGCCGGCTTTCATCGCCACCAGATCCACTGTCGTGGCTGTGGGTGACCGGGTCAGCTGGGTTTTGACCCCTTGGGCCAGACCAGTCAGGTTGGCTTTGTCGCAGGCCATGATCTCGTGGATATGGCCCTTCAACATCGGGTTGCGGCCAGCACGTCGCAGGGCGCGGTCGATCACTGTGGCTTCGTAGATTTCCACCGGCAGCCACTCGCTGCCCTGATAGCGTTTGCTTTTGGTCGTCATGATCAATACTCCTAATGGCGATGAATTAAACAGGCATGCACAAACTGGCGTTTTCGCTGACGCTATTCCCGCTTGTCAGGCTCTTTTTTGGCGGGGATCGGCAGCGGCAATCCAGTTGATGCCAGTGTCAACAGCTGAGCGCGCTGTTTGGCGGTGAGTTTCTGGTCGCTGACCAAGTTCAACAAAAAGCGTGCAATAACCATGGGTGAAATCTCCTCAGTCGTTAAAATGTCGCAGTGAATATGGCCGTGGTTGTTGGCGAGTTAATTCAGGTGTGAATGCCACTACTCCTTGCCTTTAAGCTGCAGGCAAATCAGCAGCGCGCCCACCACCGCCAAGGCAAAGCCTTGGCACAACGATGCCCGGTGCTGGGCGGCACGCCCGGCGGCAAAGCCGGTGTGATACGCGGCCTTCTCCTCGGGCGAAGCCTTAACCTCGTAATGGTGGCGCGCCTCATCCGATACCGTCGGGCAGTCCTTGGTTGCGTCAACAACGCTGTTGATGATGCTGGAAAGGCTGTCCTGAACGAGGGTGGTCGGAAGCATGATGCTGTTCTCCTGATGGCTGTTTCGAGGTCAATGATGGCTGAACTGTTGCTGTGTGACGCTGACCAAAAGCTTTTGCCTGGCGGGCCGTTACGCCGAGGGTAGCGGCGTTATCTGGCCCTGGCCTGCCTTCGCCAGTTCAGCAACCAGTGACCAACCAACGGCTTCAATAATGCCAATGGTCAGCAATGGCGATGACGCCTGGCCAACAACCGGGATGAACTTCAGCAGCTCTTTCATTGCCACCTTTGCCGGCTGTTTAGCCAGCTCACGCAGCAGGGTCGCTTTGGCTAGCCCCTTGATCACCGTGGCGTTGCAGTCGGCGCCCAGCACGCTGGCCAGGCGCATGGCCATGGCACCGACCGCCACCGAGTCAGCCAACAACCCGCTGCCGGGAAGTGGCGCTGTATTACCCATGGCGGCAGCAGCAGCGGCACTGTGAATAATGAAGTGGCACTGACGCTGTTGTTCTGAATTCAGCTGAGTCATGGCGTTCTCCTGGTGGTAATGAATTAACGGCTGGTTGTGGATTGCACATTTCCCAGCATGGCATCTGTTCGTGGTTACAGCTGGCAGCAAAAGCTTTCGCAATCGGCGCTGTTATTGGCGCCTTCTCATCTCTTATTGGCCAATGAATAGCGAAACGAACGGCACCCAGCGTAGTTGAGCGAGCCAGCGCGATGGCCGATCAAAGCTTGGCTGTGCCGGCACGACTCAAAAGCTTTTATGGCGCCTGTGATGCGCTGGTGAATGCCATAGTCGGCGGCAGATTGAATCAGGCAGCGTCGTTTCATCATCAGGGGGTTCATCATGTGGCAACGTATTTTGCTCAGCGGCACCGGGTTGATTGCGGGCAGTCTGGTGCGTTCGCTGGTGTCTGAAACGCGCGCCAAGAGCCGGGCCACCACCAGAGCGCCAGCAGTGGGCGCCGTTGTCTATTGCGATCTCGCCTTCGGCTACGCCGAACACTCCGGCGTTTATGTCGGCCAAGGGCTGATCGCCCATCTCAACCGTCATGGCCAGATCGAGCTGGTGTCGCCGCAGGCGTTTGTCTCTGGCACACCCGCCCAGGTGATCTGGTACTCCGCTGCTGGTTCGCGCTCGGTTGGCTGCACCACCGCAGCGGCGCGGGCGCGTGGGCAGGTGGGCAACCGCCGCCGCTACAACGTGATTGCCGACAACTGCCACCAGTTTTCGTCAGGTTGCCTGACCGGCGATTTTGACAACTCGGACAACTTTCTCTGGCAGTTGCGCAACCGCGCCGAGCAGCAGCTGGGCGCAGAGCGTTGGGCAAGTTGGCGCGTTGCCTAGCGCTGCTCGCTGTTTCTGCGGATTTGTCGCTTAGCCCCTGGTTGCGAGGTTGTCATGGGTGCTGTGGAAGAGGTGATCGATTATCGGGCGCTGCTGAATGGCTGGCAGCGGGTGTTCAGCAATGGCGGCATGGCCGGTATGGACGGCATCAGTCTGAGCGATTTTGCCCGCAATGTGGATGCCGAGCTGGCATCGCTGGCGCGAGCGGTGAGGGCAGGGGACTATCGACCCGGGCCGCTAAAGACCGCTGAATTGCAGCGCTATGGCCGCCGCCCGCGCATTCTGGCGGTGCCATCGGTGCGTGATCGGGTACTGCATACCGCCATCGCCAACTGGTTGATGCCACGGCTGGAACCGCACTTTGAACGCTGTAGCTATGGCTACCGGCCGGGGCGCAGCTACCTGGATGCTGTGGCCGAAGTCTGCCGCCATCGCGATCAGGGGTTGCGCTGGGTGGTGGATGCCGATATCGCCCAGTATTTCGATCAGATCAACCAGCAGCTGCTGCTCGAAGAACTGGCGCGCTTGATCCCCGATCAGCCGCTGCTGCAGTTGATCCGTCTGAGCCTGTTTGGTGAACAGGGCCGCGTGGCACCACTGGCCTTTGGCAGTGGCCCCGGCTTGGGCCTGCCCCAAGGTTCGCCGTTGTCGCCGCTGCTGGCCAACCTCTACCTCGACCCCTTTGACGATGCGATGCTGGCTGCCGGCCACGCACTGGTGCGCTACGCCGATGACTTTCTGGTGATGTGCCGCAACCAGGCCGGGGCACTGGCGGTGCATGGCCAGGTGGCTGGTTTGCTGGCGGCGCGCGGCCTGCGTCTGAACGAAGACAAAACCCGTATTACCAACTTCGAGTTGGGCTTTGCCTTTTTGGGCCACAACTTTGTTGCTGACATGGTGTTTGATGATCGCAGCCAGCGCCCCTTTGATGTGGGCGAATGGCGCCAGCGCAGCGGTGAGCCCCGAGGCCACAGCCGCCATTGGGGCTGGCAGCCACCCGCTGCCACTATCCAGCCCAGCCCACCAGCCGTGCAGCCGCTGTGGGCTGAAGCGGCTGACACTGGCCTGGCCACGGCGGAACAGGCGGTGGACGACGGCGAGCCGCTGCTGGCCGAAGAGCCCGCCGATGACGCCAACGACGATGTGGAACTGCTGCCCCCCACGGCAGCGCTGGCCGCGCTACAGGCAGCCATCGATGACGAAGAACCGCCCTCGCCGCTGCCGCTGCCGGTGAACGGCTATGCCCGCCTGCATACCTTATATGTGGCCCGCCAGGGGGCAGTGGTGGGGCGCAGCGGCAACCAGTTTCACATCACCCTTAAAGGTGAACTGGTGCAGAAGGTGCCCGCCAACAATCTGGATGCGGTCTGTCTGCTCGGCCGGATTCAGGTAACGCGCGACGCCATGACCCACTGCCTGCTCAACGGCATCGCCGTGATCTTTGCCACTCACAACGGCCAGTATCTCGGCCAGCTGGATAACAGCACCCTGCTCAAGACCTCGTTGATCAGCCGGCAGGTGGCCCATAGCAGTGAACCGGCAACCCGCCT
>JAGOCY010000116.1 GCA_017998495.1 Corallincola sp. | reverse complement strand
GACCCAGTTTGGAGCAAGGCTGGCATGAATCACGGGATCGGTACCATCTGCCGTTGGCCGTTTGGGCCAGAGCCAATTACGCTCGAAGATCTTAAAAACGGTAATTTTTAGGAGGCATGAGATGACACCAACTTACCTCGCCATTATTAGCGTCATTGTTGGCATTTCTCCTTTGTTGATTGCCCTACTTGGCAGCCAATTAGCTGACCTGCTGGATTGTGAGCACGAAGGTGGCACTGTTCGCCGTTGCTATTTTTGTGGCAGAGATGTCAGCAGCATCTTATACGGAATGATGATGATGCATTGGCTCATGCTGTTTACTCCAGGCATCGCCATGTATGGCATTATCGCCAGCCTGTTATGGGCTTATGTCGGTGTTAACGCAGCGTTGGTGGCGTTGATTGCGCCTTTTGGTTTGGGCCTACTGGTCGCAATCTGTAGTTATATACCGCTGTTTACCGGCTTTCGGGCGATTAACATCCAGCTCAGTCCTGAAGTGTCAGGTGCCGTCGTGGCCAATGGCCAACCTTTAGTTGGTGCCACTGTGGTGCGCCAACTTGAGTACGGGCGCCGGATTCAGCAGCGCGTGGTAACCGACAGCGATGGACGTTTCAGTTTCCCCGCCCACCATATTCGGTCATTCCGACCGGGCTACATTGCCGAGCGGTTCAAGCCAACGTTGGCTGGGCACGGCCTCTTCCTGCTCCAGCAGGATGATGCCGTTACGCTGTTGTCGTGGCGTAGCGACTATCGCCTGCTGTCACATCCACTGAGTGAGATCTTTGCTGATCTGCGTTGTGATGTGGCTCGAGAGGATGCGATCTACCAAATAACGAACGACATCGGCACGCTGATAGTTAGCGCTCGGTGTGAACTGCCACAGCCTGAAACCACGAGTGGTTAACTGTTGGCGAATCGACACACTCACCGCTTCGGCAGCAACGCCGCCATGCGCTTGGCGATATCGGTGTTGTCGAGATAGCCGCGGAACTGGTCGCTGCCGGGGCCATAGGCGAAGATCTGCACATCTTCGGCGGTGTGGCCGCCGGTGGTCCAGCCGCTGCGGCTGCGCTCGGCCACCAGCTGGCGTAGAGCAGAGGCGAGCTCCTCTTCGCCTTGCGGCAAGGCGCTCGCCACTGCGGCCATCTCCTGCTCGTCCGGTGCAAAGCCAAGCCATTCGGGCAGAGCGGTACGCCATTGTGGATTGTTCATCAGTTCGCTGACCATCTTGCGCGATGACCCCTTCACCCCTTTGATCACATCCGGGTTCCAGTCGTAATCGCCGTTGGCACCGATGGTCAGGCCGCCGGTGCTGTGGTCGGCGGTGGCCACCACCAAGGTATCGCCCCGTTGGGCGGCAAAATCCCGCAGCAGGCGCAAGGTCTCGGCGCATTCGGCCATCTCATGCATGGCCATGGCGATATCGTTATCGTGGCCGGCCCAGTCGATCTGTGAACACTCGACCATCAGAGCAAAGCCCTGCTCACCCGCCGACAGCAGCTCCAGCGCTTTTTCCGTCATGGTGGGCAGTCGTGGTCCCTGCGCATCATCGATAGCCGCTGGTAGGGAGACTGGCGCAAACAGGCCAATGGCCGGCAGCTGCTTGAGTGCCTGCAGTGACTGGGTGTTGACCGCCAGCTGGTAACCGCGCTTGATAAAGCCCTCGATCAGATCGCGATCCTTGCGCCGAAAGTAGACATTACCGCCGCCGAACAATAGGTCGGCGATTGGTTGATCGAGATAGTCATCAGCAATCTCGTCATAGTTTTCGCGGTCGCGACTGTGAGCTAGAAAAGCGGCTGGGGTGGCGTGGTTAATCTGCACCGTCACGACGATACCGGTGGCCAGCCCGGCCTTTTTGGCCTTGGCCAGCAGCGAGGCCTGGGCTTGGCCGTGACGGTTGATGCCAATGGCGCCGTTGTAGCTCTTGCTGCCGGTAGCCAGGGCGGTGGCCGCCGCCGCCGAGTCGGTGACCACTGTGGCATCTTCATCCGGGTAGGTGCTGGCCATGCCCACCAGCAGTTCGTCGAAAATGGTGCGCTCAACGCCGGGAGTGGCCGGATCGTCGGCGTAGTAGCGGTAGCCGGTGGTGTAGGCCACCCCCATGCCATCGCCGATCAGCAGGATCAGGTTGTTGGGCCGGGTTGCCGCCTGCGCAGGCAGGAGGGTGGCGGCCACTAACAGGAGCAGCGAACAGGCAGGGCGCAACAGCATGGCAGAACTCCGGCAGGCCAGATGGCGGGCAGCATAGAGCAGCGCCAGCGGACAGAAAAGGGGCAGCGCCCGCCTCTCGGGGTATACTGCCGGCCCGTTGTGCTGCCGGATCTCTCTGCCGATGTCGTCACTGCTAGATGGTCTTAACCTCCGCCAGCTGCAGGCGGTTACCGCCCCGCTCGGCTGCCAGCTGGTGCTGGCCGGCGCCGGCTCGGGCAAGACCCGGGTGCTGACCCATCGCATCGTCCACCTGATGCAGCAGCACTATTACTCGCCCCATTCGATTCTGGCGGTCACCTTTACCAACAAGGCGGCGGCTGAGATGCGTGGCCGCGTCGAGCAGCTGGTGGGTGGCGCGGTGCGCGGCATGTGGATCGGCACCTTTCACGGCTTGGGCCATCGCCTGCTGCGTACCCATTACCGCGATGCCAATCTGCCCGAGACCTTCCAGATCCTCGACAGCGACGATCAGCAGCGGCTAGTCAAACGGCTGCTGCGCGATCTCAATCTGGGGCTGGATGAGAAGCAGTGGGTGCGCACCGCCTGCGGCTTTATCAACGCCCAGAAGGATGAGGGGCTGCGCCCGCAGCACATCCACCATGGTGGCGACCGCAACGCCCGGCTGCTGGTGGAGATCTATCAGGCCTACGAGAACGCCTGCCAGCGGGCCGGCGTGGTCGATTTTGCCGAGCTGCTGCTGCGTTCCTATGAACTGCTGCGCGACAACCCGCTGTTGGCCCGCCACTACCGTGAGCGCTTCCGCGCCGTGCTGGTGGATGAGTTTCAGGATACCAACAATGTCCAGTACGCCTGGCTGCTGCAGCTGGCCGGGCCGCAGGGGCAGCTGACCATCGTCGGTGACGATGACCAGTCGATCTATGGCTGGCGCGGTGCCAAGGTGGAAAACCTGCAGCAGTTTCTGCGCGATTTCCCCCACGCCGAGACCATCCGTCTGGAGCAGAACTACCGCTCCACGGCCACCATCCTCAAGGCCGCCAACACCCTGATCGCCAACAACAGTGACCGTCTGGGCAAGGAGCTGTGGACGGATGGCAAGGCGGGCGAGCCGATCGCCGTCTATGCCGCCTACAACGAGCAGGATGAGGCGCGCTTCGTGGTCGGCCGCATCCAGCAGTGGCGCGAGCAGGGCGGCGCCCTGACCGACTGTGCGGTGCTCTATCGCAGCAACGCCCAGTCGCGGGTGATGGAGGAGGCGCTGATCCAGTCGCAGGTGCCCTACCGCATCTATGGTGGCCTGCGCTTCTTCGACCGTCAGGAGATCAAGGACGCCCTCGCTTATCTGCGCTTGCTGGCTAACCGCCATGACGATCCGGCCTTCGACCGGGTGATCAACACCCCGCCGCGCGGCATCGGCGACCGCACTCTGGAGCTGGTGCGCAACCACGCCCGTGACAACGAGCTGTCGCTGTGGGCGGCCACTGGCGATCTGCTGGCGCGCAAGCTGCTGCCGGGGCGTAGCCGTGAGGCGATCGCCAGCTTCCGCGATCTGATCGAACATCTGGCCACCCAGTTGGCTGATCTGGCGCTGGAGCGCCAGGTCGACCGGGTGATCCAGGACTCGGGGCTGATGGCCATGTACCAGCAGGAGAAGGGCGACAAGGGCGAGACCCGGGTCGACAACTTGAAAGAGCTGGTGTCGGCGGTGGCTGGCTTTCAGGCCGATGAGGAGTTGCCGGGCGCCACCCTGATGGACCAGTTTCTGGCCCACGCGGCGCTGGAATCGGGCGCCACCCAGGCCGATGCCCACAGCGACGCGGTGCAGCTGATGACTCTGCATAGCGCCAAAGGGCTGGAGTTTCCGCAGGTGTTTATTGTCGGTGTCGAGGAGGGGCTATTCCCGGCGCAGCAGTCGGTGGAAGATCCACGCCGGCTGGAGGAGGAGCGCCGCCTCTGTTATGTCGGCATGACCCGCGCCATGCAGAAACTGACCCTGTGCCATGCCGAAAGCCGGCGCCTCTATGGCCGTGACAGCTACAACCGGCCGTCTCGCTTTCTCAAAGAGATCCCGCCGGCCTGTCTGGAGGAGCTGCGGCTGCGGGCCACCGTCAGCCGGGTGGCCGCCCCCACCAGCTACAGCAGCAGCCCGACGCCACGCGCCAGTAGCAGCTTTGAGAACCGTCCAGCCTGGGCCCAAGGCTCGATGGCTGGCTTCCGCCCCGGCCAGCGGGTGCGCCACCCCAAATTCGGCGAGGGGGTGATTCTGGCCCTTGATGGCGACGGCAGCCGTGGTCGGGTGCAGGTGAACTTTGCCGAGGCTGGCGCCAAATGGCTGATGGTGGAGTTTGCCCGCCTGGAGGCGATCTAAGCGGGCTCAGGCGGGCTGGGCCGCTTTGAGGGCGGCAAAGTCGATCCGCGCCGGGTCCAGCTCCGGCCCGGTGTAGAGCACTACATCCATGGCGCCCGCCCCCAGAGCCAGCTCGTGCCAGGCTCGCTGTTCAATCTGGGTCAGGCCGCCGTCGAGCTTGGCCATCGGCTGGATGATCACCCGCGGTGACGACGGCAGCCAGCGCCCGCGGCTCAGCTGTTTGAAGGCGTACTGCAGCAGCTTTTCGGCGTTAGCGAAGTCAGCCAACAGCTGACGCGGATGGCTAAACGGGTTGATCACCCTCACTCCGCCCGCTGCGGCCGCAGCCTTGGCCTGATGGCCGGCCGCCACAATCATCTTGGGGCCGGTGGTGCTGATCGCCAGCTGCGGCGGCTCATCGAACAGGGTGCGGCGTTTGACATCCACCACCCGCAGCCGCTCCTCCCACACCTGGACGTAGTAGAGTTCGTTAATGAGCGATGCGATCCAGTGGCGTAACACGGCGATCCGTCCTGTGGTGGTGAACCCCGGGATTGTCCAGCCTCGGTCTACTGCTGTCGACCTTGCTAGCCGGCCAGTGCCGGCTGAAGTGTGAGCTGCATCAAGGAAGCCCCCCGAGTTGCAGGCGCACAGTAATGGCCCCGTTTTCAAGGAACCCGAAAATGCGCCATCTCTTTTTCCCGGCCCTCAGCCTGCTCTGTTCATCTTTCGCCATGCCTGTACTGGGCGGTGATCACGGCCCCCATTGGGGCTACGAAGGTGACACCGGCCCTGCCCATTGGGGTGAACTGGCGCCGGAATTTGCCGCCTGCAGCAGCGGCAAAAACCAGTCACCGGTGGATATTGCCACTGTCATCGACGGCCCGCTGGCCGACCTCGATTTCAGCTATGGCACGGCGGCGACCACCATTTTCAACAATGGCCACACGGTGCAGCTTAGTTTTGAGCCGGGTAGTGAGCTCAAGGTTGACGGGCTGACCTTTGGTCTCAAGCAGGTCCATTTCCATACCCCCAGCGAGAACATGATTGATGGCAAGAGTTATCCGCTCGAAGCCCATCTGGTCCATGCCAGTGCTGACGGTCAGCTGGCCGTG
>JAGOCY010000115.1 GCA_017998495.1 Corallincola sp. | reverse complement strand
ACCGCCCCTGGCGCGCCAGCGACGGCAGGTCTTCGTTGGTGGCCGCGATCAGGCGCACATCCACACGCACCGCTTCATCGCCGCCGACCCGCTCGAACTCGCCATATTCGAGCACTCGCAGCAGTTTCTCCTGCAGCGCCGCAGGGGTATTGGCCAGCTCATCCAGGAACAGGGTGCCGCCGTCGGCCCGCTCAAAACGACCTCGATGGCGGTTGCGGGCGCCGGTAAATGCGCCCGCTTCATGGCCGAACAGCTCGCTTTCCAGCAGATTCTCGTTGAGGGCGGCGCAGTTGAGCTTGATCAGGGGTTTCTGCCAGCGCCCTGACAGATAGTGCAGGCGCTCGGCGATCAGTTCTTTACCGGTGCCACGCTCGCCGATGATCAACACCGGGCGTTCCAGCGGCGCCACCCGGCTGGCCTGCTCCAGTGTGGCCAGAAACAGGTCCGACTCGCCGACCAGCTCCTGCACCTGCCGTGTGTCTGCCATGGTCATTTTTACCAATAGTTGGTTAAAAACATCATAGCGGCGATGCGCCGCAAACGCGAGATACACACAAGGCTTTGATTTAGATAGCTCTAGGCTTGTTGGCATCGCCCTTGCTGTAGTCTGCGCAACTGGCGATGTTACTGTGGAGGTAGTTATGGGTGTTTTTTCCCGCTTGGCCGATATTATCAATGCCAATCTCAACAGCATGCTTGATCGGGCCGAAGACCCGGAAAAAATGCTGCGACTGATCATTCAGGAGATGGAGGACACCCTGGTTGAAGTGCGCTCCTCGTCAGCCCGCTTGCTGGCTGACCGTAAAGAGGGGGAGCGCCGGCTCAAACGCATTCAGGATGATGCGGCAGACTGGCTGGCCAAGGCCGAACTGGCGATGAGCAAGGGCCGTGACGATCTGGCTCGTGCGGCGCTGCTGGAGCGCGAGGAGACCCAGGCCATGGCTGAGCGTCTCAAAGCTGAGCAGGGGCTGGTGGACGAGCAGTTGGCACGTCTCGGCGACGAGATTAACCAGCTTGAAGGCAAGTTGCAGGAAGCCAAGAACCGCCAGCAGACCTTGCTGGCCCGACGCCAGACGGCCCAGTCACGGTTGCAGGTGCGAGAGCAGTTGGCGAAAGGCAAGGTGGATGACACCCTGCGCAAACTGGAGCAGTTCGAGCGTAAGATCGACGATATCGAAGCCTTGGCCGAGGTGCAGAAAACCTCAGGTGCCCGCTCGTTGCAGCAGGAGCTGGCGGAACTGGCCGCGGCAGATCGCATCGACCAGCAGATGGCGGAGCTCCGCCAGCGGTTGGCCAGGAACCAAACCTCCACTGGACAGGAGTAACGGGCTGTGAGCGAGGACGTCTTGGCGTTGATGATGGCGCCGCTCATCATCTTTATGGTGATCGTCGCCCCGATCTGGTTGGTGCTCCACTACCGTAGCAAGCGCCAGATCAGTCAGGGCTTGAGCGAAGAGGAGCTGGCGCTGCTGCGCGATCTGAGTCAGCGCGCTGACCGCTTTGGTCAGCGCCTGGAAACGCTGGAACGGCTAATGGACGCGCCTGTCAGTGGGGAGGGTAAGCCACATGCTTAAAGGAACTCTGTATCGCAATACCCGTCGCGGCAAGCTGGGCGGCGTTTGTGCGGGCATTGCCGACTTCCTCGGCTGGGAGTTGTGGCTAGTGCGCCTCGCTGTGGTGGCGCTGACCCTGTTTTCAGGCAGTGTCATTGTGTTGATCTATGTGGTGTTGTGGTTCGTGCTTGATGCCAAAAGTAGCGATGGCGCCAGCCATGAGGTCAAATCCCACGTCTGGCAGGCGGGTCAGCCGCCGCGTCAGGCCTTTAAGGATGTGGTGACCCGCTTTGAAATGCTGGAGGCGCGACTGCGCAAGATGGAAGCGACAGTCACCTCGCGCGAATACCAGTTAAAGCGCGAGATTGATCAGCTCAAGGGTAGTTAACTCGCGTCTCTGTGTTCTGTCCCGCAAATCCGCCGACGGCCATTGGCCGCACGGCGGTGCTTTTTTATAGTGAGCCATCGCCTCGCTTCTTGTGGACCCCCGCCATGGCCGCTCCCCGTTCCCAGCAAGATCTGTTCGCCGAGATTGCGCCGGCCATTGACGTGCCCGCGGCGACACCCGCCAAAAAGCGCGGCAAGAAATCAGCAGCGGCAGGACCGCTGTTACTGGGGGTGCAGGCGCCGCCGTTAGAGCCTCGTCCTCTCGGTGGCCGTCGTGGTGCTCTGTTGCTGGCCGTCGCGGCATCCATAGTGCTGGCGTTGGTGCTCGAGGGGCTCAATCTGCTGTGGCATGGCGGGCTGGGCTTCAGCGCCTTGCTGCTGCTGCTGTTACTGGCCGGCTGTGGCGGGTTGCTGGCCCAGAAGCTGTGGCAAGAATGGCGCGCGGTACTGTCGCTCAATGCCTTGCTGAGGCGGCGGTTGGTGGCCCAACAAGCTATCGGCGGCGAGTCATTGCAGGACCGGGAGACCTTCTGTATCAACCTGCTGCCGCCAACGGCCTGGGATCAGGAGATCCGGGGACGCAGTGAGCAGTGGCTGAGTCAGCACGCTGCGCTTGGCGATGATCAGCTATTGCGCCGTTACATGGCGGAAGTGATCCAGCCGTGGCGCATTGGCTTTATCAGTGAACTACGCCAACGCCTGGCCGGACCTGAGCTACGTTCCCATGCTGATTTCACTGGCTGGTTGGTGGCGCTGGAACGGCTACTGCTGATCACTGACGAGATCCTGCTTGGTCACGGCATTGAACCAGCGTGGACGGTGCGCTGGCGGGTAGGGCGGGCGGCCATGCGTCATCTGGCCCATTTTGGGGTAGGCAGTGCCGCGGGCGACGGCGACAATTTGGTTGCCTATGCTGAGGCCCTGCAGTCCATTTTGTTGCCAGGGCCGGCAGGCGTTGAACCCGGTCGCGGAGATTAGAGCAGATGAACTCGATCCCCTGTATCGCCTGCAGCCCCGATGCTGAGCCGCTGTCGGCGGCGCAACTGGAACAGGCTCTGGCCTCGTTGCCGCAGTGGTATCTGGCACAGCGCGATCAGATCCCGATGCTGGTCAGGCGCTATTCATACTCCGATTTTGCCGGCGCCCTGGCGGCCGCCAATACGATCGGTGCACTGGCTGAGAGCAATGGCCACCACCCTGAGCTGGTGGTGAGCTGGGGGCAGCTGGAGGTGCGCTGGTGGTCCCACAAAATCCGCGCCATTCATCAACTGGATGTTGCGCTAGCAGCAGCCTGTGACCAGCTGTTAGGCGTGTGAACAGATATTCCGGGTGACTTGCCAGCGCTGCTTGTCCTAAAATATTTACAGCAGTACTGATGGCACGCTGGCGTTACGCCATAAATCCGGAGCAACTATGCGCCTTGAAGTGGTCTGCCAGGATCGGATGGGGATTGCCCAAGAGATCCTCGGCATCCTGGTGAAGTACGGTATCAATCTCAAAAGCATCGAGACCGATCCCAAGCGCAATATCTTCCTCCATTTTCCGGAACTCGAGTTTCGCCAGCTGCAGCAGGTCATGCCCGAGATCCGCCGAATCTCCGGGGTTGATGATGTGCGCACCGTGCCTTATACACCGGCGGAGCGCGGTCATTACGAGCTTGAAACCCTCTTGCGCACCTTGCCGGACCCGGTGTTTTCCATCGATCTCAAATGTCGGGTGGTGGTGGTCAATGAAGCCGCCTGCATTGCCCTGCGTCTGAAAAGCGACAAGTTGGTGGGCAACCCCCTCAACCAATGGATTCATGGTTTCTCCTTCACCCGCTGGATTGATGATGATGAAGTGATCGCTCAGGCGGCGCGCATCACCTTGGCAGGCCGTAGCTATCTGGCGGATATCCTGCCGATCCGCGTGCCAGATCTGGAGGGCGGCTCCATTCTGGCCGGTGCGGTGGTGGTGCTTAAATCCGCTGACCGTTTGGGTGAACAGGTTTATGCCTATCAGCAGCAGAGCGAGGAGGCCTTCGCTCGTCTGTTTGCCGAAAGCATCCAGATGAAGCGGGTAGTGGCTCAGGCCCGCAAGATGGCGCAGCTCGATGCGCCGTTGCTAATTCTGGGGGAAACCGGCACCGGTAAAGAGTTGTTGGCCCGTGCCTGTCATCAGCTGAGTTTCCGTAGTGACAGCCCGTTTTTGGCACTTAATTGCGCATCACTGCCGGATGAAGTGGCGGAAAGTGAGCTGTTCGGGATTGCCGCTTACGCTGTGGAGGGTCTCACTGAAACCAAGCGCGGTATCTTTGAACAAGCCCATGGTGGCTCAGTATTCCTGGATGAGATCGGAGAGATGTCGCCGCGCCTGCAGGTCAAGCTGCTGCGTTTCCTGCAGGATGGCAGTTTCCGCCGGGTGGGGGAGGAGCGCGAGCAGCGGGTTAACGTGCGGGTGATCTGCTCGACCCAAAAGGATTTGACGGTGATGGTGCAGCAGGGGCGCTTCCGCGAAGATCTGTTCTACCGGCTCAACGTGCTGGTGCTGCGGGTACCGCCGTTACGTGAACGCAAAAGCGATATTGTCCCCATGGCGGAGCTGTTCGTGGCCCGCATTGCCCGTCAGTTGGGCCGGCCGGCGCCAGCGCTCTCCCGAGCCTGTCGGGATTTCCTCAGTCAATACCCGTGGCCGGGCAATGTCCGCCAGCTGGAAAACGCCCTCTATCAAGCGGTGTCGCTGCTTGAAGGCAGTGAGATATCGCCGGAAGATCTGCAACTGCCCACCTACAACGATGGTTTTGGTTACTACGACGACAACTTCGAGGGCACCCTCGAAGAAGCGGTTAAACGCTATGAGTCTTCACTGTTGCGCCGCCTCTATCCTGCTTATCCAAGCACCCGCCTATTGGCGCGCAAGCTCGGCGTTTCTCACACTGCGGTTGCCAACAAGCTGCGCGAGTACGGTATCAGCCGCAAGGGTTCTGCCGCGTCGGAGCAGGACTAGCCGATGCTACGCCCAGCGGTTTTTCTGGATCGGGATGGGGTGATCAACGAAGACATCGGTTACCTCCATCGCATCGAACAGTTTCGCTTCACTCCTGGCGCGCTGCAGGCGGCGCGTCAGCTGTATGACATGGGCTATGCCCTGGTCGTGGTAACCAACCAATCGGGTATCGCTCGCGGGTTCTATACCGAAGCCGATTTTCAGCGGCTAACCGAATGGATGAGTGAGCAGTTTCGGGCGGCGGGTGCGCCTCTTACCGCGGTCTACCACTGTCCTCACCCTCCGGCGGCGGATGACGGTGAGCGCTGTGACTGCCGCAAACCCCTTCCCGGCATGCTGCTCAAAGCTGCAACAGAACACCAACTCGATCTGGGCCGCTCCGTGATGGTCGGAGACAAAGAAGATGACGTCCGCGCTGGTCGTAACGCTGCTGTTCAGTTGGCGGTACGTATTGGTCCGGCAACGACAGAGACTGAAGCCGATGCCTTGCTGGAATCGCTCGCTCAACTGCCGTTGTGGCTAGGGCAGCAGCCCCTGCCATCCCCCAACTAAAAAGCGCTTGCCAAGCGCATCCCAGATCGCTATCTTTACCAACCCCGGCGCCAACCAAGCGGGCGGGGTTGGCAAGAGGTCGAACAGGCCGCTTGACAACGAGGTTAGCGACAGTAGAATGCGCGCCTCACGACGAAGCGCTGATGCGACTTCCTCGGTTCTTTAACAAGATGGACAGGCAATCTGTGTGGGTGCTTGTAGTGAATCG
>JAGOCY010000114.1 GCA_017998495.1 Corallincola sp. | reverse complement strand
CCCTATGCAGGGCCAGCTGGTGGCGGTCAGCACCAGTCTGCGTGAGCTGGCCACCGCCGCCAACAGCGACCAGCTCCAGCGCATCAGCGATGACCTGGCCTTCGCCCTGAGCGACTTCGAAGCCAAGCGCAGCTATCTCCGTCAGCAGGGTGAGGGGCTCGGCGATGACAGCCTGCAAGCGGCGATCAGCGCAGCCGAGCCGCTGCTACCACTGCTGCAACCGCAGCCGCTGCTGGCTCGCGAGCGCTTGGCGGAGCTGCAACGGCAGGCCGCCGCCACCGCCAGCGCCGCCCAGGCCAACCATGCCGAGGCGGCGATCACCAGCCCACTCAATGCCTTGATCGAACAGGTCAGGCACAGCGCCGTCGCCAGTCAACAGCAGGTGGCCAGCGCGGTCAGTGGTGGCCGCCTGCTGCTGACGCTGTTCCTGCTGCTTAGCCTGCCGCTGGCAGTGATCGCCGCCTGGCTCAGCGTGCGCGCCCTGCGCCAGCCACTGGGCCGCATCAACCGCCGACTGGCCGGGCTGGCTGCTGGCGACCTACGCGAGACCTTGCAGGTGCAGAGGAGTGATGAACTGAGTGAACTGGCGAGCAACATCAACCGCATGGCCGAAGCCCAGCGTCAGGTGCTGCGCCGGGTGCAGCAGAGCGTGTCGGCGCTGGAGCAGACCGGGGCGCGGGTCAGTGCCGGCAGCCATGGGGCCCTCAAAGTGGCAGATGGCCAGCACCAGCTGGTGTCGCTGCTCAACGACGCCAGCACCGCCCTGCGTGATGCCGGGCGCAGCCTCAGCGGCGAAGCCCTGGTGATCGACAGTGCCAGCCAGCAGAGCCACCAGCAGGCGCTCCAACTACACCAGCTGGCAACCGCCGGCCAGCAGGCCCAAGCCGCATTGGCCCTGGAGATGGGCCAGGCCGCCGAGCGGCTAGCCGAGCTGGAGCAAGCCAGCCGCGAGGTGGGATCGATCCTCGACGTGATCCGCACCATTGCCGAACAGACCAATCTGCTCGCCCTCAACGCCGCGATTGAAGCGGCGCGCGCCGGTGAACAGGGGCGCGGCTTCGCCGTGGTCGCCGATGAGGTACGTCAGTTGGCGATGCGCACCCAACGCGCCACCGGCGATGTCGATCGGCTGATTGCCAACGTACGCGAGCGGGCCTCGGCGGTGGCTGCGGTGATCCACAGCAGCGGCGACCAGGCGCGCACCAGTGCCGAGCGCAGCAGTCAGGAATCCGCCATGCTCACCACAGTCTGCGACCAGCTGGCCAACTTAAGCGAGCGGGCGACAGTGGTGACCCACGCCGCCGACCACCAGCTGCAACTGGCTACCAGCGTCGATGAGCGGCTGGCGGCGGTGTCGCAATTAACGACTGAGCTGCAGCAGCTGGCCGCCACTATGGATGAGGCGGGTACAGCCTTGGTCAGCCATCTACAGCAACTGCGTGGTGCAGCCAGCCACTTCAACCTCGGCCAATGACGGTGCAGCTGCACCAGTGAGGCGCAGCTAGCGCCAGCACCGACACCCGCCCGCAATTACCCCCTAAGGGGTAACTTATTGGTTTATCTCGATCTCCTTGCGCTGGCACAGTTTCTGCTGTCATGCGAACGTCACAAATAGCCATGTTCGGGTAACGAAGCCCGCCTCACCTGCCGGTGAGTGCGGGCTTTTTTTGTTTGACCAGCGGGAGAGCTAAGCCATGAAGACCATGATCAAACTGTCGATGTTGGCCGCTGCAGTCGCGGCCGGGTGTAGCCAAGCAGCTACTGTGGATGAGCAGATCGGCGCTGCCCTCAAGGGCGGTGAGGCCAAGGTGCTGCTGCGTTATCGCTATGAGTATGTGGATGAGGACGGTAAGGCCGAAACGGCTGGCGCCTCCACCCTTAAGTCGCGTCTAGGCTGGACCAGCGGCGCCGTCGGCGGCGTCAAGGCGCTGTTTGAGATCGACAATGTCAGCGTCATTGGTGGCGAGCAGTACAACAGCACCGTTAACGGCCTGACCCAGTACCCGGTGGTTGCCGATCCGGAAGCAACCGTAGTCAACCAGGCCGCGCTGCAGTGGAGCAGTGAAACCGCCAGTGTCACCGCCGGCCGCCAGCGCCTGATCCACAGCAACGAGCGCTTTCTCGGCAGCGTCGCCTGGCGCCAGCTGGAACAGAACTTTGATGCCGTGCGCCTGACCGCCACCCCGAGCAAGGCGTTCAGCGCCGATTACAGCTACAGCTGGCGGGTCAACACCGTGTTCGGCCCCGACAGCGCCCAAGGCCACCGTGATGGCAATGTCCACGCCCTGTACGCCGGCTGGACACCGGCCGAAGGCCACACCCTGGCCGGCTTCGGCTACCTGCTCGATTTCGATGATTTCGCCGCCCTGTCATCCAACAGCTATGGCATCGAATACATCGGCAGCTTCAGCCCGCTGTTGGGGCTGCGTGCCTCGGTCGCCAGCCAGAGCGATGCGGCCGATGCGCCGGTCCGCTACGACGCCCTCTATTACCTGCTGGAAGCCAACTCAACCCTGGCTGGCATCACCTTCAGCGCCGGTTACGAAGTGCTGGGCTCCGACAACGGGGTCAAGGCGTTCGCCACCCCGCTGGCCACCCTGCACAAATTTCAGGGCTTCGCCGACAAGTTCCTGAGCACCCCCACCACCGGGGTGCGCGATCTCTATGTCGGCGCCAGCGGCAAACTGGGCAAGTTCGGCTACGGCCTCAGCTGGCACGATTACACGGCTGACCATGGTGGCGCTGACTATGGCAGTGAAATCAACGCCTTGGCCACTTATGGGGTGACCAAGTACCTGACCCTGATGGCCAAATACGCCAGCTACAGCCGCGATGAGCTGTTCACCGATACCGACAAAGGCTGGGTGATGGCCACGGTCAGCTTCTAACCTCCGCTCACGGTCACCGGCCCCGGTAGGCGGGGCCGGCTGCCGTTGCTAGAATGCCGCCTCCTTCTGGAGAGGATCACCCATGTTCAAGGTTAACGAGTACTTCGACGGCAACGTCAAATCCCTGGGTTTCGACAACAGCGCCGGCCGCTTCACGGTCGGTGTGATGGCAGCGGGCAGCTATACCTTCGGCACCAACTGCAAGGAAGAGATGACCCTGATCAGCGGCCAGATGGCCGTGAAGCTGCCGGGCGAAACCGCGCTGCGCACCATCGCCATCGGCGAGACCTTTGCCGTGCCAGCGGATATCAAATTTGACGTGCAGATCGGTGAGGCTGCCGCCTACCTGTGCAAATACCTGTAAGCCACGGCTAAGCCAAGGCCGACAACGCCGCCTGCGGGCGGCGTTGCTGTTTGTGGCGGTTAGCGTTGCAGTTCCAGCGAGGGATTGCGGTAGAACATCTTTTTCCAGCCCTGCCGTTCACCATCGATGCGCCACGGCCGTGGCAGCAGATCGACAATGCTGTAGTGCAGGTGGGGCGGCTTGCCACGGGCGTTACCGCTATCGCCAACAGTACCAAGGGACGCGCCCGCAGTCAGCCACTGACCGTTGCCCACAGTGCGCCGCTCAAGATGAGCCAGATAGTGGACCTGCCAGCCGGGCCCCAGCAGCAGCACCACTTCGCCTCCCTGCGGCCACACCCCGCTATAGACCACCAGCCCACTGACCGGCGCCAGCACCGGAGTGCCTTTGCGGGCAAAGATATCGATGCCCTTGTGCACGCCGGATGTACCCCAGGGGTAATGCCAGAAGGTTTGCTGGTTCCAGTCGGCTGGGCTGGCGCCCGCCACCGGGATACGCGGCTGAGGAGCCGCCAGTACCGAAGCGACCAGCAGCAACAGGATGATGGCGATCCATCGCCAGCGCCGGCTCATCGCTAGAGCGCGGCGGACAGATACATGGCCGCCACCGCGCACTTCATCAACGGGCTGGCCTTGAGTGGCAGCAGGTTGGTGCGGTTACCGACCAGATAGGAAACAAAGGCGAGGATCAGCAGGTAAGCGGAAACGATACGGATCACCATGAAGGTGGCGCCATTGTCCGGCTCTTTGAAGATCAGCAGCAGCAACACCATGACGCCGACAAACATCAGGGTCAGCCCCTCCACCAGCCAGCCCATGATCACCTGACGCGAATTATCCGAGTCCAGCGGGCCAAACTCACGCAGCACAGCGCGGGTAGGCACCAGATGAATGATCGACCAGATGATCAACAGAAAACTACCCAGGTAGGCCAGAGTCTGATTCATGGGTGGGCTCACCTCCAAAAAAAGCGGCGCCAGCTTAGCACGGCCGTTGCGCAGGTGGCAGCGGCCGGCTGTGAGCAAGCGTTACCGGTTACCGCTGCTCTGACCACCGCGACCGCCACCGCCGCTACGGCCACCACCGCCACTGCGGTTGGCGGGCGGACGGTTACCGCTACCGGCGGGGCGCTGATGGCCCTGTTTGCCACCCGGTTGCTGGTTGTGATTGTGGCCGTGGCCGCGCTGACCATCACCGCCACCGGCGGCACGGGGCGCCCCATCAGGGCGGGCGGCACCGCCGCTGCTGCGTTGCTGACCTTGGCCCTGCGGCCGTGGACCACGCGGCTGGCGCGGCGGACGGGGTGGCTCAGGTTCGCCACTGTCACCTTTGGCGGTCGGCTCAAAGCCGGCCACAATCACCCGCGGCAAACGCTGGTTAGTCACCCGCTCAATCGACTTGAGCATGCTGATCTCATCGCCACTGACCAGCGAGATCGCCTCACCCTCGGCCCCGGCCCGACCGGTGCGGCCAATGCGGTGGACATAATCTTCGGCCACCTGCGGCATCTCGTAATTGACCACATGGGGCAGCTGAGCGATGTCGATACCGCGGGCGGCAATATCGGTAGCCACCAGTGCGCAGATCTCGCCATTCTTGAACTGGGTCAACGCCTTGATGCGCGCCGGCTGGCTCTTGTTACCGTGGATGGCCATGGCCGGAATGCCGTCATCATTGAGCTGTTCGGCCAGGCGGTTGGCGCCATGCTTGGTCTTGGTAAAAACCAGCACCTGCTGCCAGTCGTTGTGGCGAATGATGTGTGACAGCAGGGCACGCTTGCGCCCCTTGTCGACCGGGTGCACCGTCTGTTTGATGCGCTCGGCGGTGGTGTTGCGCGGCGCCACTTCAACACTGACCGGCTGGTTGAGCATGGCGGTGGCCAGCTCCCGGATCGGTGGCGCGAAAGTGGCCGAAAACAGCAGGCTCTGGCGCTGCTTGGGCAGCAGATTAAGAATGCGGCGGACATCGGGAATAAAGCCCATGTCGAGCATGCGATCTGCTTCGTCCAGCACCAGAATCTCGACCTTGGACAGGTCAATGGCACGCTGACCATGCAGATCAAGCAGACGGCCGGGGGTGGCCACGACAATATCCATCCCCTCGCGTAAGGCGCGCATCTGGGTGTTGATATTGACCCCGCCAAAGATGACGCAGGCGCGCAGCGGCAGATAGCGGCCGTAATTGCCGATCGATTCGCCCACTTGGGCGGCCAGTTCGCGGGTTGGCGTCAGCACCAGGGCGCGCACCGGGCGGCCACCAGCCGGACGGTTGGCGGCCAGCCGCTGCAGCAGCGGCAGGGTGAAGGCAGCGGTCTTGCCGGTGCCGGTCTGGGCGGCACCGAGCAGATCTTTGCCGTCGAGAATGGGCGGAATGGCCTTGGCCTGGATCGGCGTCGGCTGATCATAACCCTGTTCGCCAAGAGCTTTGAGCAGGGCGGGGGCTAATCCGAGAGCGGTAAATGACATGCTTTAATGA